>JAWOHI010000197.1:0-4735 GCA_046485255.1 Bacteroidales bacterium | reverse complement strand
CAATCTTGAATACCTCCAGGAACGGTACCGGACCAAGTTGCGCGATCTGGGCGTTCACGAGCTGATCTATCCCGAAAGCCTGGCCGCCAAGGAGATCATCTCCTCGATCAAGCTTACCGGCACCCGACAGCTTTTCGAGTTCTCGGGAGGCAAGCTGATCCTGATGGGGATCAAGGTGCGTCAAAACGCCCCGATCATCAACCGCCCGCTGGAGCAGCTCTCCTCCGACCTGAAAAACATAATGGCCGTGGCCATCTCCCGGAACCAGCAGAACATCATTCCTGACGGACACGATCAGATCAGGGACGGGGATATTGTCTATTTCGTCACCAACCCCGGTACCCAGAAGCATCTCTTCGAACTGACAGGCAAAGAGCTATATGAGGTGAAGAACATCATGTTCCTCGGCGGTAGCCGGATTGCCCAGAAGACGATCGAAAAGCTTGGTGATCAATATAACGTGAAGATTATTGAGGAGAACAAGGAGCGCTGCAACCTGCTCGCCAACCGGTTCGGCCACGCGCTGGTGATCAATGGCGACGGCTGCAACCTGGAGTTGCTCAAGGAGGAGGGCCTGGCTAAAATGGATGCCTTCATTGCCACAACGGGTAGTTCCGAGGTCAACATTCTCTCGTGCCACCTGGCCAAGTCACTGGGAGTCAAACGGACGGTAGCCGAAGTCGAGAACTTCGACCTGATCCGGACGGCCGAAAGTATGGATATTGGAACCATCATCAATAAGAAACTGGTCGCCGCCAGTTATATCTACCGGTTCACCCTCAACGCCGAGATCTCCAACGTGAAGTGCCTCACCCTCTCAGATGCGGAAGTGTTTGAGTTTGTGGCCAAGCCGGGAGCCCGGATCACGCAAAAGCTCATCAAGGACCTGGACTTCCCAGCCGATGCGAAGATCGGCGGGATCATCCGGGGGGATGCGGGCTATGTGGCCAATGGCAATATGAAGATCCAGGAGGGCGATAAGGTGGTGGTCTTTACCCTTCCTACAGGAATCAAACGACTGGAAAAGTTCTTCAAAACCAATTGATCCGGTTGTAACGAGATGAATTTCAGGCTGATCATACGGCTGATCGGGATGCTTCTCCTGGTGGAGGGCACTGCCCTGCTGATCTCCACGCTCGTGGCCCACTTCAGTGGTGGCGATGACACCTCCGCCCTGGCCTGGTCATCCCTGGCGTGTATGGTACCCGGGATCGCGGCCGTCCTGTTCACGTCGCATACCACCAGCAACCTCTCACGCAGGGAAGCCTTCTTTGTCGTGACCACCGGATGGCTCACCATCTCGTTTTTCGGATCCCTGCCCTTCCTGTTGAGTGGATATATTCCCAACCTGACCGATGCGTTCTTCGAGACGATGTCGGGGTTTACCACCACCGGCGCCACCATTCTCGATGATATTGAAGCGCTGCCGCGGGGGCTGCTTTTCTGGAGGGCTATGACCCAATGGCTTGGCGGGATGGGAATCATCGTGCTGGCTCTCTCGTTCCTGCCGGCCTTTGGCATCGGCGGGATGCAGCTCTACACGGCGGAGGCTCCGGGAATGACGGTCGACAAGGTGAGCCCGAGGGTTTACCAGACCGCGAGAACCATCTGGGGACTCTATTTTTTCCTGACCCTCCTGGAAATGGTCCTCCTGATGTTTGGCGGTCTCTCCTGGTTCGACAGCATCTGCCACTCCTTCACCACGATGGCCACCGGCGGGTTCTCCACCAAACAGGCTAGCATTGCTTATTGGCAATCACCTTACATACAATACGTTATTACACTCTTTATGCTCATTGCCGGGACCAACTTCACCCTGATGTTCTTCGCCCTGAGGGGTAAGCCCGGGCGTCTGTTCCGGCACGAGGAGTGGAGGTATTACATCCTGTTCATCCTGGGATTCACGGCGTTGATATTTGCCGGATTGATGCTGACCAATGGCGGACGGGTGGAGGAGACGTTCCGGAACGCGCTGTTCACGGTGGTATCCATTATGACCACCACCGGATTCATTACAACCGACTACCTGAAGTGGGCACCGGTCCTGACGATGCTGGTCTTTGCCCTTTTCTTCTTCGGTGCATCCATTGGCTCCACCGGAGGCGGGGTCAAGATAATGCGTATCGGTATCCTCTTGAAAAACAGCTATTACGAACTGCGCCGCCTGATCCACCCCCACGCGGTCATCCCGGTACGCTTCAACCAGCTGTGCGTTGAGCCAAAAATCGTCAACAACATCCTGGCCTTCTTTATGTTCTATGTCGGGATCTTTTTCATCAGCAGCATCATAATGACCCTTTTCGAACCCGATATGTCCACCTCGATGGGTGCCGTGGCCTCCTGCCTGGGAAATATCGGGCCGGGACTCGGCTCGGTTGGACCGGTGAACAGCTATTCACACATCCACGACGTGGGGAAATGGTTCCTCTCTTTACTGATGATGACCGGGCGATTGGAGCTTTTCACCGTCCTGATCATCTTCACGCCCTCCTTCTGGCAGAAATAGTCAATTGAACCGGTACCCGGCCGACAAGCCGATGACGTGGTTCCGCTGATGAGATTCGAAGCGGTAATCGGGCTTGTTGCGAGCCAGCCCCAAACCGTAGGTCAGCCCGAAGTTGACCGACCGGATCTCCACCCCGCCTCCAACCATCAACCCGTAATCCAGGCGCTGATAATCGCCGCCTTCGGAGATCCATTCAATCTTGCCCTTGTCGGTGGTGGTCGTTGACTGGGTGTCGTTTTCTATCACGGTGGCACGCACATAGTTGCCCAGTATGGCGAGCCCGAGGTAGGGCCCCGCCTGGGCGAAATACTTTTTGCCGCTCCTCTTGATTGTTGCCTTGGCTAAAATGGGGACTTCCAGGTAAACGAAATTGATATCGGTTTTCATCGTATAGGTGAGCACCGATGTATATTGCGTGTTTCTCCTTTTATAGCCTTTTGTGGAAAGGAACAGACCCGACTCAATGGAATAGCGCCTGGAGATCGGCATCTCGATCGTACTGCCCAGGTGGAGGCCGGGATTGGGCGGGTACTTGATGCTGGAGTGCTCATAACTGTCACGGGGATACATCGCCGTCAGGTTAACCCCACCCTTTGCCCTGAATATTTGCGGGAAGGCGGGGGTGAATAGCATCAGGGCAAGCAGTAACAGGGCTACCCGGAGAATGTTGACCGGGTTGTTCAACTCTTGATCATTTGTTGACTTCATCCTGGGAGAATTTAAGGACCTCGATTGATTCAACCCTTTTGCAAGGGTGTCAAGCAAAGGTAGGTCCTCTCGGGAGAAATACAAATGTTCACGGTTGCGCCGGCCCCAATAAGTAGGTTTGTTCCGGTATGGAAGAAACCTAATACTACGATTTCGACGGGCTGTACGACCGTGCCTGTATCGAGGATCCATTCCGAGCCATCACGGTCAATGATGGCTTGAGATTGAGCGGCATTAATGGAGAATGCTCCGATCACGCCCCCGGATCTTCCTGTTCGAGTATTTTGTATTTCGCCTGCCTGGTTTTCCACCTTTCCCTGGCGTACTGGCGCATATCGGTAATCGTGTCCTTTTCATCGACGATTTCGAGGCCCAGCAGCGTCTCAATGATATCCTCCATAGTGACGATACCGTCCAATCCCCCATATTCATCCACGATCATCGCGATATGTTCCTTCTTTTCCAGCAGTTTCTCCCAGAGGGAATATAGGACAATTGAGTTGGGTACAATAAGGATCTCCCTCCGAACATCTTTGAGTAAAAGATCGTGCTGGTCTTCGGCCAGTTTTTCGAGAACCGTCTGTCTGAACACATATCCGGTAAAATTCTCTTCATTATTCGAATAAACCGGTATCCGGGAGAAGTTCAGGTAATTCTTGCTTTTTAGAAATTCCCGCAACGTCAGGTTTTCATCGGCAACAGCCACCACCACCCTTGGGGTCATAATCTCAGTCACTTTTACGTTCCTTAGTTTCAGGATGTTGTTGATGATTTTATATTCATTTTCCGAAAAAACCCCCTCACCCGCCCCGATGGTTGCCAAAGCAGCAATCTCTTCCCTGCTGGTGGTCTGTCCTTTCTCGTGCCTGGAAAAGATCCAGGTTATGATGGCTGATAGCCAGACCAACGGGTAGGTGAAAATGATCATTGCCTTGATGACATAAGAGGACCCCTTGGCCAGGCTCCTCCAATACCTGGCGCCGATGGTCTTGGGGATGATTTCGCTGAAAACCAATATCAGCAAGGTCAACAGGGCGGAAATGATACCAAAGGAGGCCTCCCCAAACACCTTGATTGCCTGTGCTCCAACCCCCGCTGCCCCGATGGTGTGGGCGACCGTGTTCAGCGACAGGATCGCGGCCAGCGGTTTGTCGACGTTGTTCTTGAGACCCCAAAAAACCTTCGCCCAGTGATGATCTTTTTCCCTGTTGACAATGAGGAAGGATTGTGGTGTGGATAGCAGCACCGCTTCCATTATCGAGCACAGAAAGGAGACAAACAGGGCCAGAAACAGAAAAACCAACAAAAGTACCATACGTTGCTTGATCGTTAATAATCAAATATTCAGATATTTACGACTTATCGTTTTTTGATTGCCGTAAGATTCCTTCATCCCGCAAAGTTATAAAAATCAATCATTCAAACTCTTGGTCTTCCCGTGCCCCCGTGCCCCCGTGCCCCCGTGCCCCTAAATCCCCTGTTGGTCAAATAGTTTTGTTGCCGCTTTTTTTCTTGCCGTAA
>JAWOHI010000126.1:0-4172 GCA_046485255.1 Bacteroidales bacterium | reverse complement strand
GATACCGACCAGGGCCGCTTCGTCCCGGCGCCGAGGAGTACATTATGGAATCCCTCGAATGGTGCGGGATCCGGATCGACGAGGGGGTTCGCGAGGGTGGCTCCTGCGGACCCTACCGGCAATCCGACCGGCAGGCGATCTACCGGCAGTACGTGGATCAACTGCTGATCAGCGGTTGGGCCTACTACGCCTTTGATACGGCGGAGGAGCTGGAGGAGCGGAGGAGGCAGGCGGAGGGGACACCCACCGGGGGAGCTTTCGCCTACGACGCAGCCACCCGGATGGGGATGCGAAATTCCCTCTCATTGCCCGAAGGGGAGGTGGATCGCCTCCTGAAATCCGGCATCCCCTATGTCATCCGGTTCAAGATGCCGGCCGATGAGGAGGTCGTAATGCAAGACCTGATCCGCGGCGAGGTGCGGGTCAATACCAATACGCTGGACGATAAGGTGTTGTTCAAATCCGACGGTATGCCCACTTACCACCTGGCCAACGTGGTTGACGACCACCTGATGGAGATCACCCACGTAATCCGCGGTGAGGAGTGGCTTCCATCACTGCCGCTGCACGTGATGTTGTACAAAGGTTTCGGGTGGACCGGCACCATGCCGCAGTTCGCCCACCTGCCACTGATTCTCAAGCCCAGCGGCAACGGCAAGCTCAGTAAGCGCGATGGCGATAAGCTCGGGTTCCCGGTCTTTCCTATCAACTGGACCAACCCCGAGACCAATGAAATTTATAGCGGATACCGCGAAGCCGGCTATTTCCCCGAAGCGTTCGTCAATATCCTGGCACTCCTCGGATGGAACGACGGCACCGACCAGGAGATCTACTCGATGGAGGAGCTCATCGGAGCCTTTTCGCTCGAGCGGGTGGGCAAGTCGGGCTCCCGCTTCGACCCCGACAAGGCCCGGTGGTTCAATCATCAGTATATGATGATGAAAGGAGATGAGGAGGTGGCCAGGGAATTTGCCAGGGCTTACGGGCAACAGGGCGTTCGGGCATACGGCGGGGACGAGGATGGTGGAATGCAGTGGGAGCGATTGGTGAAGATCATTTCCCTGGTGAAGGAACGGGCTGTTTTCTTGAAGGATCTGTGGGATCAGGCCTGGTTTTTCTTCGAAGCCCCCAAAAGCTACGACGAAACAACGATTAAAAAGCGGTGGACTCCGGAAACCCCCGTTATGCTAAGAGGCATCGCCTCCCTTCTTAAGCCCCTTAGCCCTCAAACCCTTATGCCCCTTAGCCCTGAGGCTTACGAAACCCTCATCAAGGGATTCATCGCTGAACAGGGCCTTAATACGGGCCTGGTCATGAACCTCCTGCGGCTCTGCCTCGTCGGGGCACCAATGGGACCGGGCGTATTCGATATAATGTCGATCCTCGGGCCGGAGGAAACGGCAAGGAGGATACTTAAGGCCGTTGAGGAGATAAAGGCGCAATAAATTGCAAATTCCAAATCCCAAAAATTCAAATTCCAAATAGGCTCCGTTTGAGATTTGATCTTCTGAATTCTGGGATTTATTTGGAATTTGTTTACCTGGGATTTGGAATTTCCACTTGGGGTTGTATTTGCTTCCCATCATTCCACCAAAATGTTGTAAATTGGATAGGAAATCAATAAACATTTGGTTATGAAAGGATTGAATTACCTGCTGGCCTTATCACCGCTCCTGGCCTGGCCGTTGGCCTCATTCAGCCAGAACGAAGGGGCCCAGATGGAGCGGGGCTCGGTCTGGCCCGGCTATATCATTACCAACGAGGGAGATACGGTACAAGGCCATCTACTGAACATCAATCTGTGGATGAATCAGAACATGACCTTCTTTTATACCGATCCCGATGACCGGAAAACAAGGGTGAAGTACCGTCCTAAAGAGATCAAGGCCTACCAGGTGGGAAACCGATACTATGAGAGCGTGAAATATCCCTTCCCCTACGGCAATCACCCGGTCAGCTTCATCCTTAGAAGGATTGACGGGCCGATCCGCTGTTATGTGTGGTATTACAATATGGAAAAGAGCAGGTTGATGTCATCTGATTTTAATCTTGATGACCTCGCCAAGGTGATCCTGTTTGAAGAGAAGGACCTCGCGACAAGTCATTACGGGGTTGGAGAGGATGGGAAATTCACGGAACTGACCAGCTTCAAATTCCTGGTCAAGTTTGCCAAAAATATGTCTGAGTACGTGAAAGACGATCCGGAACTCGCCCGTAAAATCCTGGAAAAACAAGAAGGGTATCTGGGAATCCCCAGGGATATCGAGCGAATCATCAAGGAGTACAACCAAAACAAAGGGACGGAACGCTAATCAAAGACCGTCGACAGCGACAATTTCGTTGTCAGTTTCTGTGGGATGCTCATCGAAGCCACCGGGATAAAAACCTCCCCAACGGCGTTGGAGGTATACTCCATCGAGTGGAAGAAACCCTTTTCCAGGGCGAAATAGAGCACTCCGGTGGTCTTGGTCTGGCGGGTGATCTCCAGCGTCATGCCCTGCTGTTCCATCTCGCCATACATTTTGGATGTCCCCTCAGCCGTGATCCGGATGCAATCAAGCCCATCCAGTGTAACCTTTTCCCCCACCGTAAAGGTGATCGATTCCTCCTGCTGGAGGGCCCCCCCACCGATCGGAATCTCCATCGTGTCTTGCAGTGACCAGGTTTCACCTGCCTTTACGGGATGCTCAGGCAACTTAATAAACTCATTCCTGATGCTCCGTTCAACATAATCGGTGGACAGGGTCTCCCCCGTGGCACTCACGATCGGCTTGAACTGGTCGAGCCCGGTGATCTCAGAAACGGTCCCGACCGGCTGGAGCTGAAACTCAACTTTCTTGCCGATCCATCCGGTAAAGTCGGTCGAGGTGTCACCCATCGGACTTTTTGTAACCTGTTCACCCGACTTCATTTCCTTTTCCATCTTCATCGTTCCGTTGTTATGGACCGCCAGGGTGCGGTAAACCGACTGGCTGGCGGAGGAGACCTCGACCTCCATCGATTCACCCATTTGTTCCGTGATTACGGATGACTTCATCTGGCTGTTAACCGTGAACGATGATCCGAGCGAGGACTTATAAACGAGGTTGATGCCCTCTTTCACGCCTGTCTTTTTCTGAACGGCACAGGCGGATAAAAGCAGGACCAGCACCGGTAGAAAAAGCCGGTAAGCATTGAATTTGAATGATCTTTTCATCTGTTGGTTTGATTAATTGTGATGTGGATATTTATTGGTGAGACAAAGGTAGGATTTTTTTGGGCTGGAACGCAGTGACCAGTGACCGGTGACCAGTGACCAGTGACCGGTGACCGGTGACCGGTGACCTGAGACCGCCACCCACCCACACCCACACGCACACTCACACCCACACCCGTTTCCCCCAGACTGAAGTCTGGGGTCAGTGAAGAGCTGCTGCGGAGTGTCATATTAATATAATGTCTATCTTCTTGGCTGTTTTCTTAAATCATTCTTATCATGAAACGGTTTTGTTATAGTTTGATATTCAGCTTTTTGCTGATCGGTGGGCAGTCGTGGGCGCAGGAGTCCGACCTGCTGATAGCGCTGAAAGCGATCCCGGGCGTGGAGGTGGTGGGTACCACCCGGCACGGGAACCAGTTTACGGAGGCCTATGAGATCCGTTTTACGCAGCCGGTTGACCACAACAACCCGAACGGGCCGACGTTCACCCAGCGGATGTTTCTTGGTCACGCCGGGTTCGACCGTCCGATGGCGATGAGTACCTCGGGGTATACGGCGGGTAACCTCGGTTTTTGCGAGCCGGCCGGGCTCCTGAAGGCCAATATGATCCGGGTGGAGCACCGCTACTTTGGCCAGTCGGCTCCCGATCCCCTGGTATGGGAGCATCTCACGGTATGGCAGTCTGCTACCGACCTTCACGCTATCGTACAGGCTTTCAAGAAACTATATCCAGGCAAGTGGGTCAGCACCGGCCACAGCAAGGATGGCCAGACAGCAATGATGTTCAAGGCGTTCTATCCGGAGGATATCGACGTGGCGATTCCTTACGTGGCACCGCTGAACACCGGCAAGGTGGATCCGCGCATCTTCACGTTCCTCGATAATGTGGGCACCAAGGAGGAGCGTGACCGGGTGCAGGCTTTCCAGAGCGCTTTCTTTGAACGAAAGGCCGGGCTGATGCCCCTGATGGAGG
>JAWOHI010000120.1:0-3021 GCA_046485255.1 Bacteroidales bacterium | reverse complement strand
ACTCCTTCAGACAAACTGACAAACCCTTCTTGTCAATCGTCCGCATCCCGGCTGCCGACACTTTCAAAACAATCCACCTGTCCTCTTCGGGCAGATAAAACCGCCGGGTGAAGAGGTTCGGGTAAAAACGGCGCTTGACCCTGCGGTTTGAGTGGGAAACGTGGTTCCCAACCATCATGGTCTTTCCGGTTATTTGACACAGTTTTGACATACTCTCTTAATTTTGGACTGCAAAATACGTGATTTTAATTCAATTAATCAAGCGGGAATTGAAAAAAATGCACACGGGTTATGAACCTGGCGCTGTTGAAATTTTTCATTTCATTCCCTTGCATCCTTCAAAAGGCTGATCCGCAGCTGGTTCATCCCGGCCAGGGCGGCCTTGTGCATCGTGCGCTCACGGTGTTCACCCATCTGATAACAAGCACTTTCGACGCCATTAGGACCAGCCACTGCGATCCAGGTGGTTCCTACCGGCTTAAGAGGGGTGCCGCCAGCCGGACCGGCAATACCCGAAATGGCCACGGAGTAGTCCACTGCGAACAACAGTCGAATCTCCGCAGCCATTCGCTCAACCACTTCGCGGCTCACGGCCCCGAAGCGGCTCAGCATATCTTCCGGAACATTCAGGAAGCGGGACTTGATCTCATTGGCGTAAGCCACGATGCTTCCCTTAAAGTAATCAGAGCTGCCCGGAACCCTGGTAATCAGCCTGGCCAGGCTGCCTCCCGTGCAACTTTCTGCGGTAGCAACCGTCAGGTTGTCTTCACGTAAAAGGACTCCCAACACCTCCTCCAGGGTCAAGTCATCGTACCCGAACACGGCCTCGGGAATCAGCTGCACCAGTTCATCCGCCAGGCGGTTGATCAGCTTTCGCGGGGCCAGCTCATCCTCTCCGCTGGCCGATAACCGGAGCTTGACGATCCCAGGTGATGGCAGATAGGCCAATGAAACCTCCCCAGGCAGGGCCAATTCCCATTCCGATATCCGTTGGGCCAGTTTGGACTCGGGTATTCCGGTGGTCATCACCGTTTTACGGATGATGGCGGGTACCCTGAATCTCGCTATCAGGCCGGGGATTACGTGTTCGTCCATCATCGCCTTCATCTCATACGGGACGCCTGGCATTGAAACCAGCACCCGGCCCTCCTGCTCGAACCACATCCCAGGGGCTGTTCCGTGCGCGTTTCGGATAACCCGACAGTTGTCGGGAACCAAGGCCTGGTCAAGGTTCAGGTCGATGATGGGTACATTTCTGTAAGTCAATAACTTAACAATGTCCCGCGTCACCTGCTCATCCCTCACCAGGGTAGAACCGAAGAAGTTGGCCAGGACGTGCTTGGTCCGGTCGTCACGCGTAGGCCCCAATCCCCCGGTGACCAGCACGACCTGCGCACGGTGAAGGGCCTCTTCCAGTGCGGCGGCGATCGCATCAGGATCATCTGAAATGGAAACGATCCGCCCGACCGGAATTCCCGATTCGGACATTCGCTGACCGATCCAGGCCGAGTTGGTGTCGATGGTCTGACCGATCAGGATTTCATCCCCGATTGTGATGATTTCAGCTGCCGGATTCAATGGTTTCATACTTTTCTGTAAGCATATTAAGCCGTTCCAGCCGTTTGAGAAACGGCGGATGTGAATAGTGCACGACCACGTAGGCGGGATGCGGGGTCAGGTTCCCCAGGTTCTTTTCGGCCAGTGTGATGAGGGCGATACCCAGGCTTTGACCGAGACCCAGCCCGGCTGCAAAGGCGTCGGCCTCAAACTCCTGTTTTCTTGAAAAATGGTTGAACAGGATACCGAGCAGCAGGGATACGGGGCTGAACAGCACGCCAAAAACCAGCATTCCGGTGTGAAAGTTCGGCTCCGCCAGGTTAAGGGCGGTTGCCAGGAGCGGCTGGTCAACCAGGAGGGAGAAGAGAAAAAGGATGGCGCCGGTCTGAAGGGTTGAAGCCACGATCCCCTTGATGACGTGTTTACGGCGGTAGTGTCCGATCTCGTGCGCCAGGACAGCCACGACACCTTCTTGATCCAGATCGCGGATCAGGGTGTCATACAGTACGATACGCCTTCTTTTGCCGAACCCGGTGAAATAGGCGTTGGATTTGTTGGAGCGCCGGGATCCGTCGATGACGAAAACCTTGTCCGCCACGAAACCAGCCTCTTTAGAGAGCCGGCGAATGGCTTCCCTCAGCGACCCTTCCTCCAGTGGTGTTTGCTTGTTGAACAACGGTACGATCAGGGAGGAGTAAAAGAAGGTCATCAACAGGCTGAAAACCGTTACCGTAACCCAGGCTGCCAGCCAGAACCAGCCCCCCAGCAGGGTGTAAAGCCAGGTGATCAACGCCAGGACGGGGGCCCCGATCAGCAGGGCCAGGAGCCACGACTTCAGCTTGTCGAGCACGAAGGTACGCAGCGTGGTGGTGTTGAATCCATACTTCTGTTCGATGACAAAAGTGGCGTAGGCAGTGAATGGGGTCCCCAGCAGGTCGGCAGCCAGGCCAATCAGTCCAAAATAGATCAGGGAGGCAACCACCGGGTGGGGTGATATGCTCCAGGCCAGATGGTCGATCCAGGTAAACAAGCCGGTCAGGAAAGCGATGATGATCACTCCGGTGCTGATGGCGCCCACCACGAGGCCAAAACGGGTCTTCTCCCTGAGATACACTTGGGATTGGGCATATCGGCCAGCATCATACCGGCCCTCCATCTCCAAAGGCAACTCAGGGCTAATTCTCCTGAGGTTAAACAAATCGAGGATCAGGTCGATCAGGAATCCAACCGCCAGTATGACGAGGATGAACAGCAACAATATGTTCAATAGTGAGGGTTTTACTCGTTGATTTTGAAGCCCATCTGTTTATCAAGCTCCACTTCCTTTACCAGCCTGGCTTCCAGTTTCCGACGGTAATCGGTAACCAGGTATTCAGGCAAACCCAGTGATCCGGCCTTGTCAAGCCAGGGGGGGACGCGTGCTGGCGGAGGATCGGGTACGCCGACCTCGACGGGGATGGCATC
>JAWOHI010000110.1:0-3321 GCA_046485255.1 Bacteroidales bacterium | reverse complement strand
TCTTTGACGTCACCCCCGATCCCGGTCGGCCCTTTCTTTTAGTAGCCGGCGACACCCGGGTGGAGGTCTCAGGAACCCAGTTCTCCGTCAACGCCCCAAAAAAGACCGGTGAGGTGGAAGTGAGCGTCCACTCCGGACAGGTACTTTTCTACAACAGTCACATCGTCAGCAAGAACGCCTTTCGAATGGGCCTCGGTCCCGGCGATATGGGGATCTACTCACCCACCCTGCGCCGGATGGATAAAACACGCGACCCACTCTATTACAGTGCTCCTTAAATGCGATTCAACCATCAAGAAATCAACCAACAATGAAAAAACTTCTTCTCATCCTGCTGCTGCCCGCATTGCTTCTCGCGACGACGAGAGCCGGGGCGAAGGAGCTGCAGGGCTCCTTCTATAACGCATCCTTCTTCAGTCCGGTCTCGGGCCCTTACGTCGAAACCTACCTGAAGATCTTCGGCCCCTCTGCCACCTATACCAAAACGGCCCGCGGAACGTTTCAGGCCTCCCTGGAGGTGGTGATGCTCTTCAAGAAAGACAACAAGATCATCGATTTTAGAAAATACAACCTGCTGAGCAGTGAACTCCAGGATACAGCCAAAAGCATCCCCCATTTCATCGACCAGCAGCGGATCCCCCTGCCTTTTGGCGTGTATGAGCTGGAACTCACCATCAAGGACAACAACTCCAAGGAATCGCCCCTGGAACTTTCCAAGATCCTGGCAATGGAATTCAATAAATCAGGCTTGAAATTTTCTGATTTTCAATTTGTTGAATCATTCAAGGCTACCCAGGCGGAAAATATCCTGTCGAAAAGCGGCTACGACCTGGTTCCCTATGTCGGCGATTTTTTCCCGGCCCAGGAGTCGAACATTACCTTCTATATCGAGCTGTACAACCTCGATAAGAAAATCGCCGATCAGGAGGACTTCCTGTTCAGGTATTATCTTGAGTCCTTTGAAACCAGTTATTCACTGAGTGATTTCTCACGGTTCCAGAGGCAAAAGGCCTCTTCGGTGAACCCGATCCTGGCCAGCCTGCCGATCAGCACCCTTCCGAGCGGCAATTACAACCTCGTAGTGGAAGCCCGCGACAAGAACAACCAGCTGATCGAGATGAACAAGATCTTCCTGCAGCGGAGCAACCCCGGGATGCAGCTCAACCTGAGCGACATAGCAGGGGTTGACGTAACTGCCACTTTCGCCGAAAAGATCACCTCGCTCGATTCGATCCGGTTCTATGTGCAAAGCCTGGTTCCGATAGCCAATATGCTGGAGGTGCAGTTTGCCCGTAATGTGGCGCAAACCAGCGAGGTAGAACAGATGCAGAAATTCCTATACAATTTCTGGAAAACACGGAACGAAAACAGTCCGGAGGCCGAGTGGAACCACTACAAGTCGCAGGTGCTTATGGTTGAAAGCGCATACGCCACCAAGATCAAGCACGGATTTGAAACCGATATGGGACGCGTCTGGCTGAAATACGGGGCCCCCGACCAGGTGGAGGAGAGCAAGCACGAGCCTACCGCCGCTCCCTACATCATCTGGCAATACTACAATCTTGGTAACCAGAATAATAAACGGTTCATTTTCTACAACCCACACTTTGTGGGGACCGAATACTTTCTACTCCATTCAGATGCCCGGGGGGAGATTTACAATCCCTACTGGCAATATGACATCTATGGCCGCACTTCATTCATGAGGAATTTCGGCGATCGTAATGTGGACGACCATTGGGGAGGACGGGCCAGCGACCTGTTCAAAAAATAGTTAAGGTGGCAATGACCCGTTTGGCAGAAAAGGCAGGCAGGGCGCTCCTCAGGGCAGTGTCCTGCCTGCCCTTTTTTTTACTGGCTCTGCTGGCCCGGGCATTGAGGTTCATCCTATACCGCTTATTGGGGTACCGGGTGGACGTGACCAAAGATAACCTTCGCCGCTCTTTTCCGGAAAAGAGCCATCAGGAGATCACCCTGATCCTCCGCCGTTTTTACCTCCACCTGTCGGAGATGGTCCTGGAGGTCGTTCTATATATTGGCAACCGGGTCAGACTAAGGCAAAGAAAGCGGGGCGCCTGCATCATCAACGAAGATGAAGCGCTATTGCAGCACTATCTGACAGAAAACCAAAGCATTATCGTGATGATGGGCCACTATGGCAACTGGGAATGGAGCGCCCTCCCCCTGGCTCAGGCCGGCTTCCGTGTCCTGGGCATATACAAGCCCCAGTCAAGCCGGCTCGCCGATAACCTGATGAAATGGATACGCGAGAAACCTGGAATACTGGCCGTTCCAATGAAGGAAACGTTCCGGGCGGTCCGCACTGCCCTGGTCGATGGTGGTCCGCCGTTTGCCCTGATCCTCATCTCCGATCAGATCCCGGCTCCGGGGGATATTCACTTTTGGGCCCGTTTTCTGGGCAGGGAGACCGCCTTTTTCACCGGTGGGGGCAAGCTGGCCAAGCGTTTTGGACTGCCGGTCCTGTATGCCTCCCAGACCAAGGAACGATTCGGGCGTTACCGTATGCATCTCAAGCCTTTATGGCATCCCGGCGATCCTGGCGACGAGGAGGAGATCACCCGGGCCTTCATTGCCAACCTGGAAGGATCGGTCCGGGAAGTGCCACATCTGTGGCTATGGTCGCACCGGCGATGGAAATATCGGCGGGAGAATGTACCTTTAAACCCATGATCCCGGTATCCATCGTCATCCTCAATTGGAACGGCCTCTCCTTCCTGCAACGGTTCATCCCGGTGCTGGAGTCCTGCACCCCACCTGAACAGGGACAGATCATCGTGGCCGACAATGGCAGCTCGGACGGTTCGCTTGAGTGGCTGGCCGCGATCCATCCCGGGATCAGGCTGATCGACCTGGGGCAGAACCACGGATATGCCGGAGGATACAACCTGGCCCTGGAGCAGGTTGAAACTCCTTATGGCGTCCTGCTCAACAGCGACGTGGAGGTCACGCCGGGGTGGCTCGATCCCCTGCTCTCCCTATTGGAGGATACACGAATCGGGGCCGCGATGCCCCGAATCCGCTCCTTTGCCGAACGAAACCGGTTCGAATATGCCGGAGCAGCCGGGGGATGGATCGACCGGTACGGGTTCCCATTTTGTAAAGGAAGGATTTTCAACAGCATAGAAGAGGACCAGGGGCAATATGATGCCCGGGAGCAGGTGTTCTGGGCATCGGGAGCCTGTATGGTGGTCAGGCTGGAGGCCTTTCGAAAAGCCGGCGGGTTTGATGCCTCCTTTTTTGCACATATGGAAGAGATCGACCTCTGCTGGAGGATGCACGCCCTGGGCTATTCCGTCTGGT
>JAWOHI010000033.1:0-6687 GCA_046485255.1 Bacteroidales bacterium | reverse complement strand
TGGGATCTTCGTAACGGTCATCCGTCGGGTTCTGCCACCGGGTCGGAATGGACTATGTGAGCTGCTCACCCTTCCGGGTGCCGATTGCCAGGCTCGCAGCGGCTCAGGCGGCGATTTAACTTTTTAGAATTGACAACTTTTAAAAAGTTGTCAATTCTAAAGCCGGCAGTAACTTAATTAGTTCTGCCGGCTTTATTTTTTGTACCAGTTGGCCCTGGTTGGCGTAGGAGATCTCTCCAGTCTCTTCGGATACTACCACGACGAATGAGTCGCTATTCTCCGACATTCCAACGGCAGAGCGATGGCGTAACCCCAGGTTTCCGGGCAGGTCGGGCTTTTCCGTGACAGGCAGTACGCACCGGGCAGCCGATATCCGGTTGCGTGCGATGATTACGGCGCCGTCGTGCAGGGGGGAATCTTTCTGGAAGATCGTCTCGAGCAGATCGGCTGTAATGGTTGCATCCACCGGACAACCTGTCTCGGCGAATGCCCGGAGTTCAGATTTTTTCGCGATGACGATCAAGGCCCCGGTCCGGCTGGCGGACATTCGCTTGCAGGCTAGAACTACCTGATCATAATTCCATTTCTCAGGTTGTTGCTGGTTTGGATGAAAGAACCGACCAAACGAGAAGCGTTGATTGCGAAAATAGCGTGTGCCCAAAACCAGCAGGAAGCGCCTGACCTCCTGCTGAAATACGATCAGGAGGGCCACCAGCCCAAGCCCGATCACCTGGCCGAGGATGGTACCCAGGAGCTCCATCTTCAATGCCCTGACCAACAGCCAGGTAATGTAAATCAGGAAGATCCCGTAAAAGATGTTGACAGCCACGGTTCCCCGTACCAGTTGGTAAACCTGATAAATCAGAAAAGCGACGAGCAGGATATCCAGCAGGTCGAGCAAGCCGAATGATTCAAAGAGAAAACCCATAGCCCTCCTTAATTTTTTCCACCAGGTCGATGCATTCCACGGCCTGTTTAACGTCGTGCACACGAAGGATGTTGGCCCCGTTCAACAGCGCCACCGTATGGATCACCGTGGTGCCATTGAGTGCCGACTCGGGTGAACTGTCGAGAACGCGGTAAATCATTGATTTTCTTGAGACACCCACCACCAGGGGGAGGTCGAACATCCTCAACTCCCCAAGCCTGGCTATCAGTTCGTAATTGTGTTCGATGGTTTTGCCAAACCCGAACCCCGGATCGATGAGTATGTCGTCCACTCCACAGGCTCGCAACTCGCTGATCTTTTCATAAAAGAACACCGACAGGTCCCCTGCCACATCGTGATAGGTCGGATTCATTTGCATCGTTCCTGGTGTACCCAGCATATGCATCAGCACGTAGGGCACCTTGAGCCGACCAATGGTGGAAAACATTTCAGTATCCAGGCGCCCTCCGGACACATCATTAATCATTTGAACTCCAAACTCTTCCACTGCCCAGGCGGCGACTGATGCGCGATAGGTATCGACGGAGATGACAGCCTCCGGATAGGATTCCCGGATGGCGCTCAAAGCGGGCTCCAAACGCATCTTTTCGCTCTCCGCATCAATGCCAGGCGAACCGGGGCGGGTTGAGCAGGCCCCAATGTCAAGGATGGCGGCACCGTCGGTCAGCATACGCTCGGCCCTGAGCCTCACCATCTCGCGCGTTTCATAACGGCCGCCGTCATAAAAGGAGTCGGGCGTGACATTAATGATTCCCATCACCATCGGGCGCTCCAGCGACAGCAGTTGCCCGCCGGCGCGGATCAGGAATGGTCTTTGTGGCCTGGGGGTCGTCTCACTCATCGAAGCAGCCATTTTGACCGATAAAAGTAAGACTTTGTCCGTGCTTTTCCTCAGCAATTCGTAATTTAGGCGGCCTAATCGCATAGGAATGGAGAGAACGCTTCTTCAGTACGACCAGATCATTGAACGGTGCCGCGACCTCTTCCTCAGGAAAATGGATGATTACGGCACCAGCTGGAGGATTTTACGGCCGGAATCGGTTACGGATCAGATTTACATCAAGGCCCAACGAATCCAGAGCATTGAGCAGAAGGGGACCCAGAAGATCGGTGATGACATCCGTTCGGAGTTTATCGGGATTGTCAATTACGGCATTATTGCGCTGATGCAGGTCAACCTGGGCGATAGCGCACCCATTGCCCTGGATCCCGAACGGACTGCCGCTGCATACAATGAGCAGGCAGCACGCGCCAAAGAGCTGATGATGGCCAAGAACCACGACTACGGCGAAGCCTGGCGCTCAATGCGGATCTCCTCCTATACCGATTTGATCCTGATGAAGATCTACCGCACCAAGCAGATTGAGGACCGGGCAGGCCGAACCTTCGTCTCCGAGGGTGTAGAGGCCAACTATCTGGATATGATCAACTATGCCGTTTTCGCACTGATCAAGATTGATTTCAAAGAATAAATCCTATGAAGATTGCCGGAATCGTCAGCAAGTATATCGTAGCACTGGTGTTCATTTTTTCAGGGTTTGTCAAATGCGTTGACCCGCTGGGCACAGCCTACAAGTTTGAGGACTATTTCATTGCGCTCGGTTGGGACTTTTTCTTGCCATTCTCCCAGACCCTCTCCATCATTATGTGCGGCACGGAATTGCTCGTGGGCCTGATGCTCCTGCTTAACCTCCGCGTGGTGTGGGCCAGCTGGCTGGCCTTGTTGCTGATGCTTGTGTTCACCCCGCTGACGCTGTGGCTCGCGCTCACCGACAAGGTACAGGATTGCGGCTGTTTCGGCGATGCGGTTAAGATGACCAACTGGGAAACCTTCCTGAAAAATATCGTGTTGGACGTCTTCCTGGTGATCCTGTTCATCAGGCGCAAGACTTTCGCCAACCTGATCCGGTTCCAGTGGCAATTTCCGGCCGCAGTTGCGACGGCCCTGCTGGTGCTCGGCTTCGAGTGGTACAACCTCACCCACCTGCCGATGATCGATTTCCTGCCCTACCGCACCGGGCAGAACATCCTGGAAGGAATGACCGTCCCGGAAGATGCCCCGCAGGATGAGTTTAAGATCACCCTCACGTATCGAAAGGGAGACCTTGTGAAGGATTTTACGCTTGACGACTATCCCGGCAACGACACCTCCTGGGTATGGGTGGACACCAAGAGCCTGCTGGTAAAGAAGGGGTATGTTCCTCCGATCCACGACTTCAGCATCCGAAGGGTGATGGATTACGAGGAGGACATCACGTATGAGGTATTGGAGGATCCGGGCTTTTCGTTCCTGGTCATCTCCCACAACCTCAGGAAAGCCTCCACCCGCCATTTCGACCGCATTAACGAGCTTGCCCGTTTCGCGGATGGACAGGGGCACCGTTTCATCATGCTGTCGGGCTCCTCGCAGGAGGAGAACGAAAGCTTCAAGCGGCTGGTTGGCGCCGGGTTCGAGTTTTACAACACCGACCCCACCACCCTCAAGACCGTCATCCGGAACAATCCCGGGTTGGTCCTGCTGAAAGGGGGGACCATCATCGGGAAATGGCCCCACCGGAATATCCCATCGCCGGAAAAGCTCCTGTCCCGGTTTCCGGAAATCAGATAAGTCACCAAGTAAACAGAAAATAGTATGAGAAAAAGGATTGTTGCCGGTAACTGGAAAATGAACACCACCCCGTCTGCCGGCGTGCAGTTGGCTGCCGACCTGATGAAACTGTTGGCGGAGAGTCCTGCACCGGAAGGAACCGGCGTAGCCATTGCCCCTCCATTCACCCATCTATCGGAGGTTGATAAAGTAATCGATCACAAGAAGATATGCCTCACTGCCCAGAACTGCGCCTCCGCCGAAAGCGGGGCTTTCACCGGTGAAGTAGCGGCTCCGATGCTGGCTAACCTGGGCGTTATGGCGGTCATAGTAGGCCATTCGGAGAGGCGCGCCATTTTCAAGGAGGACCACCCTACCCTGGCCAGCAAGGTGGATCTGGTTTTAAAGAACGGGATGAGGCCGATCTTCTGCTGCGGGGAGCTCCTGGATGAGCGGAATGCCGGGATTCAGAACCGGATCGTGGAGAACCAGCTCAAGGAGAGTGTCTTTCACCTTGCCCCGGAGCAATTCTCGCGGCTGATCATTGCCTACGAGCCTGTTTGGGCGATCGGTACCGGAGTGGTGGCCACCACGGAGCAGGCCCAGGAGATGCACCGTTTTATCCGCGGCCTGATCCGGGCCAGGTATGGCGGCCAGATGGCCGAAGATACCACCATCCTCTATGGCGGGAGCTGCAAATCATCCAACGCAGCCGAACTGTTCGCGCAGCCCGACGTGGATGGCGGACTAATTGGCGGCGCATCGCTGGATGCCGTGGAATTCCACAAAATCATCCAATCCCTGTAAAAAGGGACGCAGCCACTTTTTTTACCAGGCAATCCGTTATATCTTGGATTGCCTTTTTTATTGCCTAGGAATGAAGCAGTGGGGGCCTATAACGCTCTTCTTGATCATCATCCTGATCGTGACCGCCTTTCCGGTTTATGGTCAGGAGTCGCTTCGATTTCACCCCGATCCCAAGCTGTTTATCCAGGACGTGGAAAACCTGTTCGGCGGTAAGCCGCCGGAGGAGGTGAAGCAGACCCTCCAGGAGCTGGAAATCCTGCAGCGCAAAGGCAGGATTGAAGAGAACCAGTGGATCGACCTGGCCGACAAGGCCAACCTGCTGGACCGCCTTGGGGGTAGGCCAATCCAGCATATCAACCTGTTAATCAAATCCTTTACCGCCGTCATCTCTTTCTCCGAGCAGCCAAACGATTACCGCTACTGGTCGGGGCAGCTGAACCAATTGCTGGCAAACGATCAGAAGACGCTCAACCGGACGACTGATTTCCTACAGGGCACCCGTGCGTTTATCCGGGAGGGGATCCTGTTTCAATCAACGATCATCAAATGGAAGGTCAGGCAGGAGGGTGCCCGGTTTGCCCGCGATACGGCCTTTCACTACGTCATCAGGGAGACCAGCCTGGCCGGAATTGACGGAGGCGACAGCACCGTCATATTTTCAACTTCGGGCAGATATTATCCAGAACACCGGATCTGGATCGGTACCGGTGGAGAAATCACCTGGGAACCGCTGGGCATACCAAAAGAGCAGTTGATGGTCAGGATTAACCGATACCAGCTTAACCTGGCCCAATCGGGGATAGCGATCGACTCGGTCAACCTGATCGACCGGCGCTACTTCAAAACGGCGGTGCCGGGCCGTGTGGAGAGCAAGATCCTGTACGGAATGAATCCAGACCTGGCCGGGTACCCGCGGTTCACTGCCTATGGACTCGACAACCGCATCAAGGACATCTACCCGGGAATGGATTACGAGGGAGGCTATTCATTGCAGGGGAAGAGGGTCGTAGGAACAGGCCTCCCGGAAAAGCGAAGCACCCTCCAGGTCTTCTCAGGAGGCAGTCCGCTGTTCAGGATAGCCTCCACCCACTTCGTTTTCCAGCCGGACAACGCCCGGGCGCTCAACTCGGAAGCCAGCATCTATCTCGAATCCGACTCTATTTTCCATCCTGGCATTCTTTTTCAATACCACATTGCGCGCGATGAGATCACCCTCTCGCGTGATGGCAAGGGGTTGTCGGCCTCACGGTTTTTTAATTCCTACCACGATTTCGACCTGGATGCCGACCGGATCAGTTGGAAAAGAGGAGACTCCACGATGGTTATCAGCGGCTTGCTGGGTGCCGTTGAAAACCGCGCCGTCTTTGAATCAGAGGATTTTTTCAATATCCAGCGCTATAACGAGATCCTGATTGCCGACAAGATCCACCCGGTTTCGGCGGTGAAAAGGGCTGCCGATTTTATCGGAACCCGCTTTTACACGCTGGCCGACCTGGCGCGGCATATGGACAAGGCCGACCACCTCGTAGAGGAGATGCTCCTTAGGCTCTCCTTTTTTGGTTTTGTCAGGTATAGCACTGAAACCAAAATTGTTGAGGTGCTCGATCGCACCTATGATTTTATCGCCAAGAATGCTGGATTGCAGGATTATGACAACCTGCGGTTTGAATCCGTGACCAAGCCTCCGGCGGTAAATGCCCAGTTATTTCTTAAAAGCGGGCGGATGAAGGTGATGGGCGTCAAGGAGATCGTCCTGAGCCAGTCGAGACACGTCTTTGTCTATCCCACCAATCAGACCGTCGTTCTCCTAAAGGGGCGCGACCTGCTGTTTGACGGGGAGATCCAGGGGGGGACTACGACGATTACCGGGCAAGATTTTGTTTTTTCGTATTCCGACTTCTCGGTCCGGATGAACCGACTCAATCAATTAAAGCTCAGCGTCTTTGAACTTCCACCTCAAGGCAATGCAGAGCCCGGGCTGGTGGAAGTGACCTCCTTCATCGAGAAAACCAGGGGCACCCTGTACATTGATCACGCGGAAAACAAATCGGGGTTGAAGACGGAGGATTACCCTCAATATCCGGTCATTGCCACTGATACTTTTTCTTACGTTTATTATGACCGGCGGGATATCGTTAACGGGGCTTACACGCGCGACTCCTTCTTTTTCAGGATTGATCCGTTCGTGATGGGTGGAATGTTCGATCTTGCCTTTGCCGAATCGCTGAAGTTGCCCGGGCGGTTTGAGACCGCCGGGATCTTTCCTCCTCTGGAGCTGGCACTGACCTATCAAAAAGACCGGTCGCTGGGGTTCAGCACCCTGGAGACCCCCGACGAGGGTTTG
>JAWOHI010000095.1:0-9372 GCA_046485255.1 Bacteroidales bacterium | reverse complement strand
ACCGCCGGCAGTGGCAGGAAGATCATCCTGACGGAGGCCGGCAGGGGAGGGATCGGCGGCGCCGCCGCCACCTGATCCAGGTTCTCGTATCGCACGACCTCGCCGTCGCGGTACTCGGCGAGCACCACCGACCGCGTCACGAGCTGGAAGTCCTGGATGAAGTGGCGGTTCTCGGGCTCGTCGATGTTGACGACCCGCAAGCCTCTTCTTCCAGTTCGGTCAGGTCTTTCGTATCCTCAAGGTGATGAAGACCACCGAGAGCGGTAACTACTTCGCCCTCAACCCTGCCGGCGGGATGGTGCTCCTGCTGGGTCTGATCGCCATCCTGGCCATACCGCCATCAGGCCTGTTTATAGGGGAATACCTGTTGTTCAAGGAGCTGGTACAGGTGGGTAACTGGTGGGTCCTGGCCCTTACCCTGCTGCTCCTCTGCTTCGTGATGTACGCTATGGCCACGCGGTTCATGCATATCCTGTTTTCCCATCCGACCGAGCCGCCGGAGGGTTTCACTCCGGGAGTGGTCAAGCCCTGGGAGACCGTCATCCAGTTTGCCTTCCTGGCGCTGGTGTTCCTGCTCTGCTTCCACCAGCCGGAGTTTTTGGAAAAGATGATAGAAGTAATAGTTGGATAGATGATAGGGAAGGGGACAAATACCATAAACATTCCGATTGGGGAGGTGCCGGTGGTGGGGTACGCGGATTTTTCGGATCGGATGGCGGCTCTGTTGGGTGAGCCGGCGAACCATTGTCTCTTGTACACGGCCTTTCCTTATCAGGGCGGGATGCGGTTTCTGGCTTGCATTGGTCGCGACGCGCTTCACGATGTCATCTTGCTGTCGCACCATCTGGAGGATCCGGGAGGCAGCCTGAGATCCCTGACGCCGGAGATTCCCCAGTTGCATCTGTTTGAACGGGAGATTGCTGAGAATTATGACATCCGGTTTGAGGGGCATCCGTGGATGAAGGATGTGCGATTTACCATTTACGATTTACAGGGTGTTGGGGAGAGTGGGAGATTGACCCGGAAGGATTATCCTTTTTATCGGGTGGAGGGTGAGGAGCTGCACGAGGTTGGGGTGGGACCGATCCACGCCGGGGTGATTGAGCCGGGCCATTTCCGGTTTATCTGCAACGGCGAGCGGGTGCTGCACCTGGAGATCGTCTTGGGGTACCAGCATCGTGGCGTGGAGAAAATGCTAACTACGTCAGGCAGCGGCCTTACCCGGTCGCTCCTGGCCGAGTCGGTGGCCGGGGATACGGCCGTCGGCCATAGCCTGGCCCACGCGGCCCTGATGGAAACGCTTGCCGGCGTGACCATTACACAGCGTCTGGATCTGGAGCGGGCCATCGGGCTTGAGTTGGAGCGGATCGCGGTGCATATCGGAGATACGGCCGCCCTCTGCACCGACGTGGCCTATCAGGGCGGGCAGGTGGTCTGCGAAGCGCTGCGGACCACCATCATTAACACCACCCAGCTCTGGTGTGGCAACCGTTTTGGCAAGGGACTGGTACGCCCGGCCGGCACCAACTACCCGGCAGCGACCGATACCATCCAGGCGATCCGGCGAGTGTTGAGCGACAGCATTAAACGATATGAGGATATCGCCGACGTGATCTATACCTCGCCCAGTGTCCTCTCACGGTTTGACGGGATCGGCACTCTGACCACGGCCCAGGCACAGATGATCGGGGCGGTGGGGATGGCGGCCAGAAGCAGCGGACTCTTCCGCGATCTGCGGAAAAGCCACCCGGCTCCGGCTTATGGTAGCGCCAGCTTTGAGCCGGTGGTGATCGATTCGGGCGATGTGCTGGCCCGGGGGATGCTCCGTAACCAGGAGGTGAGGCAATCGGCCGCCCTGGTAAGGGAGTGGTGCCGGCAGCTCGACGAAATCGAATGCATTGGACGCAGGCCGGATTATTCGCTGGCATTAATGCCTGATACCATCGCGCTCGGCCTGGCCGAAGGGTGGCGCGGGGAGATCTGCCACGCCGCAATCACCGACGGCAGTGGCCGGATCCTCCATTACAAGGTAAAGGATCCCTCCTTCCATAACTGGATGGGCCTGGCTTTGGCAGTCAGGAACCAGGAGATATCCGATTTTCCGGTATGCAACAAGAGCTTTAACCTCTCCTATTGTGGTCACGATTTATAAAATAAGGCAACGATGCGACGAGTCCTGAGGATCATCAAGAGTCACGGAAAGCAGTTCGTGCCCGACCTGCGCGGTGCCCAGGTGGCTCCCCTTTTTCGCGGGTTGCCGGTCATTGACCGGGAGCCCGCTCCGGAGGAAGCCGGGCGGCTCACCGGGCTGTGTCCGACTGGCGCCATTAATGCCTCTCCTTTCAGCCTCGACCTGGGGCGGTGCCTTTTCTGTCGGGAGTGCGAATTCGCCTGTCCGGGGGTGGTCCGGTTTACCAACAACTTCCGCATCGCTACTAACGACCGCAATCGTCTGGTCATTACTCATCAAGGAGCCACACCCGACATCGATGCGGGAGTGGCCAGGCCAGAGGTCAGGCGCCTGTTCCGTCGTTCGCTCAAGCTTCGGCAGGTGTCGGCGGCGGGCGACAATAGCGGGGAGATGGAATTGAATGCCGCGGGGAACGTGAATTTCGATATGGGGCGCTACGGGATAGAATTCGTTGCCTCGCCCCGCCACGCCGACGGAATCGTCATCACCGGACCGATATCAGTCAATATGTCGGAGGCCCTTCAGATCTGTTACGATGCCGTGCCGGCACCCAAGATCATCATCCTGGCCGGAACCGATGCCATCAGCGGCGGATTGTTTGAGAAGAGCCGCGTCATCGACCGGTCATTCATCGACCGCCATCCGGCCGATCTTTATGTACCCGGCAATCCGGCTCATCCCCTGACTTTCATCAATGGGGTGATGGACCTGATCAGAGGGGAAAAGTGGGGCTAAAGGCCCAGCTTTTTCCGGATATCATCCGGGATCCCGTTCTTGTTCACCATTATGCAGGTGGTCTTCAGCTTGAGGTAGGGTGCCGATATGTAGGAGTAACCTTTATAGGGATTACCGGTGCCCCAGGAATTTTTCTCCAGATAATACTTGTTGCCCAGCTGGTCGCGGGCAATCCCGACGAGGTGCATCCCGTGGTCGTCGGTGGTCTGAAAGTTATTGAATTCCAGTTGTCTGCGTTCCTGGGTTATCGCCGGCTCCATCCCGGGCTTAAAGGTCTTGCCATCCCAATCATCCGGAGGCACCACGCCAACCCCCAGCCCGAAATTGAACCCCTTGTCGAGGTCGGCCGCCCAGGCCACGGTGTAGCCGTTACGGATGGCGTGCTCCGTGATGCGGTCGAGATCGTCGACCGGCACGTTGTAAACCGATCCCCGGGCCCAGTTGTCGGGTACTTCCAGTACAAAGGTTTGGTAAAAAGGATGATGGTTGAACGAAGAGATCTCTACGTAATCATCCAGGTTCAATCCGAGCGATGCGGCAAAAGTGGTTGGGGTGTAAGTAACGCCAAGATATTCAAAAGATTGGGGCACCTCCCCGAGGTAGGCATCGATCAGGTTGCTGAATCCGGGTTGCCAGGCCGGACTCAGCTTGCCGTTGGGATTCTTGATGATCCCGTCGGCGTAAGCCTTGAGTACCCCGTCCATCTCGTTGTGAAGGATCATTTTCTCTCCAATCCCGTTCCCGGCGTAAACCGACAGGGGAACGATGCCATAGCGGCGGATCGAGTTGACCACATCGTGGTTGGCCCCGCCGGGGCCGAACTCGAGGCTTCCGTGCCACCTGACGTACTGGGTAATCTTATCGCAATACGCGTTTCTGACCACATACATTACCGATAGTTCGGTTTGCGGCTTGCCGATGCGAATCATTTCAGACTCAAGCATCGAAATGGTCGAGAAGGACCAGCAGGTGCTCGATGAGCCCTGGTTTTTAACCGGGGTGCGCGGATGCTCCACCTCTACCGTGAACTGGTAGGGGGGCTTTGGTTTCTTCTTCGTAGTTGCCTGCGGATAGGCGGGCAGGACGAGCAGAAGGGCGATGAGCAGGGCAAAAGGCCGGGTATAGCGGATGGTTTTCATAGTTGTCAGACAATTAGTTGGTTAATCCGATCTTTGTTGCAATATGCGCCGGGATGCCATCTTTGTGGAGCATCACCGAAACGGTGCGCAGGCGCATAAAGGGGACCGACATATAAGAGTATCCCTTGAACTGTCCCCCGTCGCCCCAGGAGTTCTTCTCCAGGTAATATTTATTGCCGTGCTGGTCGGTTGCCAGGCCGGTCAGATGCATCGCGTGGTCGTCGGTCAGGTGGTAGTTGTCGAACAGCAACTGCCGGTCGGCCTGGCTGACCGCTTTTTCCGGAGCAGCGGGATCGTTGATGTCGGCCCCATCCTCCATTATCCGGCCAAAACCCTCGTTGAAACGAAGTCCGGAAATGTCGGCCGCCCAGGAGAGGGAGATCCCCTTCCCGAGCGAATGGTCGATGATCTCCATCAGCTCATCGATGGGAACGTTATGGACTGGCTCCTGAGCCCAGTTATCGGGGATTTCAATCACGAACTGCTGATAATAAGGATGGTGCGTGAACGAGGAGATCATTACATAGTCATCGGGATTGATGCCCAAATGGTTGGCAAACTCCTTCGGGGTGTACATCCGGCCGTTCCAGGAGAAGGAAAGGGGCAGCTCGCCGAAGTAGGCATCGAGAACCCCGTTGAACCCTTTCAGCCAGACCGGAGAGATTTTCCCGTTCCGGTTACGGACCACCTCCTTGACCATCCCCGACAGGATCGAGATGATCTCGCCGTGGCGGTGCTGGGATTCCCCATAGTTAAGCCCTTCGTAAACCTCCCGGGGGACGATCCCGTTCCGGCGGATGGAGTTCATCACGTCGTGCTGCTCGCCGCCCTCGGCAAAATTGCAGGTGCCGTGGAAACGGACATAGTTTTCGGCTTTGGCGGCGTAGACGTGGCGGACGGTGAACATCTCCGAAAGGCCGATCTCACCCTTTCCCATACGGATGAGCTCGCTCTCGAGCATCGAGGTGGTGGCGAAGCACCAGCAGGTGGAGGTGGATGCCTGGCTCTTAACGGGCGTGGCCGTTATCTGCCTGATTTCGCTCATTTCAAAACCCGGTTTGGTCTCCTTTGAGTCCTGTGCTGTCAGCAAAACCGGCATCAGGAGAAGAAGAAAGGTCAGCAGGTAGGCACTCTTTTTCATATTTGAAGGATTGTCGTTAATAGTGAGCTGCTTGGGAGGTATTCCTCAATTGCTGCAAATCGTTATTTTTATAACATCTAAACAGCTTCGAAAATACAAAACCCAAACCGATGAGAATCCTTTTCGCAACAGTTCTTGCAGCAGTCCTGCTTATTTCGATCCAACGGATTGAGGCCCAGACGGTCACGACCTCAACCTTGGTTGAGGAGCTCATTGACCTACAGGGTTTGACCACCCTGACGGGTCCCACGTTCAACTCCGTGCAGTATTCTTCCTATGACCGCCGCAGCGCGAGTCCCGACCTGCCGGGGTGGTTTGCCAATTCGGACGGGTTCGGTGGTGAGCCGGTTCCTGGATTCGAGGGGGTGATCCGAAAGCCCGGAACGGATGGGATCGGGGAGTACCTGATCTGCGACGTGAAGGGACCGGGGGCCATTGTTAGGCTATGGACCGCCTGGTTCGAGGGGGAGGTAACGCTCTGGCTCGACCAGCAGAAGGACCCGGTGTACCGGGGCCCGGCGCAGGATTTTTTCTTCCACGCCTGGGAGGCGATGCTGGGGGAGAAGCCCCGGCCCGCCTGGGAGGGAACCATTTTTCAGAACACGGCCTGCTACTACCCGATTCCTTTTGCCAAGGGGTGCCGGATGGAGTGGAAAGGCGATATCCGTAAGCTTCATTTCTACCACGTACAAATGCGGTTGTATGAACCGGGTACGAAGGTGAAGACTTTCACGATCAACGATATACGGGAGAACACCGGGAGGATGGATGAGGTGGCGGGCATTCTGGCGTCCCCATCCTCCAGTCTCGATGGCGGACTGGCTCAGGCCCCCCAGCGGGTTCAATGGCTGAGGCCGGGAGAGAAGCGCCTGACCCATTCGCTGAAGGGGAGCGGCACGATCCGGCGCCTGGCGATTTATCTGACTGCCAAGGATCTGGACAAGGCATTGCGCCAGACCGTGTTGGAGGTCCGTTTTGACGGTGCACCCTGGGGCCAGGTTCACTCCCCGGTGGGTGATTTTTTCGGGGTTGCCCCCGGGATCAATCCCTATGAATCGCTGCCTTTCACTGTTCACCCCGATGGCTGGATGGTCTGTCGCTTCGAGATGCCTTACCGCGATTCGGCACAGGTGTGGGTTGAGAATTTCGGCGATCAGGAGGTGACGGTTACGGCCCGCATACTGGAGAGTCCGGCCCGATGGAAGGAGGGCGAGTCGATGCATTTCCGTGCCCGCTGGCGGGTGGATCACGGCTTGCTGGCCGATCCCGCCAAGGTTTTCGACCTGCCTTACCTGCTCTTCCGTGGCAAGGGCCGGATGGTGGGGACGGCCGCTTACCTGATGAACCCAACCTCGGTACCCTCATCATACGGCAACTGGTGGGGTGAGGGGGATGAAAAGATCTTCATAGACAATAACTTAAAGGCTTCATTTATCGGAACCGGTTCAGAGGACTACTTCAACTACGCCTGGTCATCGGAGGAGCTCTTTATGCTTCCCTATTGCGGCCAGCCCCGCAACGACGGTCCGGCCAACCGCGGGTTCGTGACCAACTACCGCTGGCATATCCTTGACAACATCCTGTTCAACCAGGGTTTCGATTTCTTTATGGAGCTGTACAGTCACCGGGTGGTCAGAAATTTCAGCTATGGGCGGATGATCTATCTCTATGCTGTTCCCGGCGGGCACGACGACCATATCCCGATGAGCTCCGCCGACCTGCGGCACCTGGAGCTGCCGGACTACTGGTGGCCGGAGGCTGACGGTCAGGCGGCCAATTCGGTTTTTTACCAGGTGGAGGACCTGCTGGCAGGCCAGCCGGCCATCGAGCTGCGGCGCGATCCGCAGTGGGCGGCTTACGACCTGGCGGTTTGGACGCCTGAGTCGATGGATGATTGGTTGAGCCTGGAGATCCCGGTTCAGCGCAGCGGTAAATATATGCTTGGATTCACTGTGGCCCGGATGGCCGCCTCAGGTCTGATTCGTATCGAACTGAACGGTGAGCCCCTCAAACTCAACGGGAATGAGACGCACGACCTGAGGACCGGGCATCGCGACGTATCGCGCAACCTGACCTCGGGAACCCTTGAGCTCACCGAGGGCCTGCATACCATTACCATCCGGCCGGCCGGAGAGAAGGCGGCCCCGGTGGGGTTGGATTTTATATGGGTGAAAAAGCAGTAAGGGGCACAGGGGCCCGGGGATGGTTGCAAAGAGTTTAAATTTTATCAGATATGAAAAGAATTGCATTGTTATTGGGCGTGTTCTTAGTGGTTGGTTCGGGGTGGAATTGCGGTGCGAAGGAGTACACGCTGGTTTCGCCCAATGGGTTGGCGAAGGTGGTTGTTGAGGTGGACAAGGGTGACGGGATTACGGCGACCGGCTATTTTTTGGATAAGGAGATGGTCCGGTTTGGTCAGGTTGCACTGGAAACTGAGCAGGGCGCGGTGTATGGCCGGTCGCCCGTGGTCAGGCGTGTCAACAACCGGAAGGTTGACCAGGTGATTTACCCTCCGGTGAGGCAGAAGCGGAGTGCGATCCGTGATCATTACACCGAGATGGAGATCTTGTTCAGGGAACCTTATAGGTTGATATTCAGGGCTTACGATGATGGGGTGGCCTATCGCTTCAAGACCGATCTGGAGGGAGAGGTGGTCATCAAGTCGGAGCACGCCTCCTTCGCCTTTCCAGCCGATGATTATCTGTACATACCGACCGACGTCGGGTTTTTTACCCATAGTGAGCGGACCTACCGCCATTTCCGGATCAGCGAGGCGGGACCCGATACGCTTTCATCCACGCCGTTTATGGTGGATCGTGCCGATGGCCTTGCGGTACTCATCACGGAGGCCGATCTGGAGGATTACCCGGGCATTTATGTCTATGGCACGTCCGGTAATTCGTTCAAGATCAAGCATCCACCGGTTGTATTAACCGAGCGGATGATCCGCGACCGGAATGTCAGGCCCGAAACGGTGGCTCCTTATATCGCCAAAACTTCGGGAAACCGCTATTTCCCCTGGCGGGTGGCCGCTTTTGCCGCCAATCACAAGGACATCATCGGCAATGATATCGTTTACCGGCTGGCTTCGCCCTGCAGGATTGACGATCCCTCCTGGATCAAGCCGGGCCGGGTGGCCTGGGACTGGTGGAACGCCAACAACAACAAGGGGGTGCCTTTCCGGTCGGGCGTGAACACCGCCACCTACAAGTATCATATTGATTTTGCGGCCCAGTATGGACTGGAATACATTATCCTTGACGAGGGCTGGTCGGTTCCATCCGATCTTTTCAGCATCAGTCCGGAGGTGGATGTGCCCGAGATCTGCCGCTATGCGCAGAGCAAGGGTGTTGGGATCATCCTCTGGTGCCTCTGGAATGCCCTGGAGAAAGATATGGATCGTGCCCTCGACCAGTTTCGGGCCTGGGGAGTCAGGGGAATCAAGGTGGATTTCATGCAGCGCGACGACCAATGGATGGTGAACTATTACTGGCGGGTATCGAAAGCCGCGGCCGAGCGGCAATTGATGGTGGACTTCCACGGATCTTACAAGCCCTGCGGGATTGAGCGCACCTGGCCGAACATGGTGACCCGCGAAGGGGTTAAGGGCCTGGAGCACAACAAGTGGAGCGCCGACATTTCACCTGACCACGACTGTACGATACCCTTTATCCGTATGTTCGCCGGGCCGCTGGATTACACGCCGGGCGCGATGCGGAATGCCGAGAAGGCCAATTTCCACGCGGCCTTTACCCGGCCGATGAGCCAGGGGACGCGCTGCCATCAGCTGGGGCTTTATGTGATCCTGGAAAGCCCGCTCCAGATGCTGGCCGATGCACCTTCGGCCTATTACCGGGAGCCGGAGACGATGGATTTCCTGTCGGTCGTGCCGTCGGTTTGGGACGAGACGGTTCCGCTGGCCGGCAAGGTGGGCGATTACGTGGCCGTGGCCAGGCAATCGGGCGACCGGTGGTTTATCGGGGCGATAACCGACTGGAGCGCCAGGGATTTGGAGATCAGCCTGGATTTCCTGCCGGAAGGTACCTATGAGCTGACCGGATGGCAGGATGGCATCAATGCCGACCAGTTTGCGGAAGACTTTTCCGTCGAAAAGCGGATCGTCAGGGCCGGAGGGAAGATGATCATAAAGATGCCTCCGTGCGGCG
>JAWOHI010000288.1:0-10425 GCA_046485255.1 Bacteroidales bacterium | reverse complement strand
TGGAACTTCAAAACAAGGAGACGAAAACTTCCACCGGAATCATTATCCCTGACTCGGTCAGTGAAAAGCCACGTTTTGGCAAGGTCCTGTCGATGAGTCAGATCGACAATCCGGAGATTGTTGTCGGGGATACGGTTTATTTCAAGGAGTTTAGCGGCCAGAAAGTCACGTTTGAAGGGAAAGAGTTTTTCCTGATCCCCTACGGCGATATCCTGGCCAAGGTAGTTGCAACGGAATCCATCTGATTGTTAAATAGTTAACTCCCTGAGGGCTGCCGCTCGCACGATTTCAACCTTTCGATTGCGGAGGCGGATGATGCCTGACTGCTGCAGTTCTCCAAAGGCCCGGGCCACGGATGGACGGGCCACGCCAAAGAGATCAGCCAGCTCCTGCTGCGAAACCGGAATCGTGACGTGCCCCTCGGTGTCGGGCTGCAGTTCGAGCAGGTAATGTGCGATCTTTCCCCTGATGGTCTTGAAGGAGAGAAACCGGATCTTATTGGATAGGAATTCGGCTTTTGAACTGACCAGTGTCAGGTAGTTCATTTGAATGGTCTCACTCATCCGGAGCAGGCGCAAGAACTCGTCCCGGTAGATTATCAGCACTTTAACGGGCCCGTTGGCGAAAACATCCACCGGAAACCGGTTCTCCCGTGCAAACAGGAACGCACCGGCCAGCGGCCTGGGGGCCTCCACGTCCTCAATCTTGATCACCTGCCCGGTGACATCCGTCATTTCACCCCGGGCCGACCCTTCCAGCAGGATCATCAGGCGGTTGACCTCATCCCCCTGAATAGCCAGCAATTCGTCCCTGCGGTAGGTTTTAATCTGAAACTGCAGCTCGCTGAAAAGCTCAAGCAACTTTTCCGTGCTCACTCCCCTGAGTATGGGGCACTTTGAAGCGGTTTCGATCCAGTCCATTTCAACAGGTCTGTAACAATTGTGACAAAATCATAAAAGCCCTGGGCCTACTTTTGTGGCAAATATCGGAATAATGAAGAGACGGATCATCAAGATCGATGAAGAGAAGTGCAACGGCTGCGGCCTTTGCGTCCCGGCCTGTCACGAGGGGGCCCTGCAGATCATCAACGGCAAGGCCGTCCTGGTGAGTGAACTTATGTGCGATGGTCTGGGCGATTGCATTGGCTTCTGCCCCGAAGGGGCTATCACCTTTGAGGAGGAGAGCCACCGCGGTTGTCCCGGGTCGGCCAGCAGGGTGTTGACCCAGGCAGTCCCGGCAAAGGACCAGGACCACCGCCAATTCAATCGTCCGTTCTCAGCCCTGACCCACTGGCCGGTCCAGATGCACCTGATCAACCCGAGGGCGGGTCATTTTCACGGATCCGACCTGCTGCTCGCGGCAGACTGCACGGCCTTTACCCTGGGGAATTTTCACGGGGGCTTCCTGGCCGGCAAGACTCTGGCCATTGCCTGCCCCAAGCTCGATTCAAACCGCGAGAACTACATCGACAAGCTGCAGGTCCTGATCGACGAGAGCCAGGTCAACACCCTGACAGTTATGGTGATGGAAGTTCCCTGCTGCAACGGGCTCTTGCAGATCGCCCAGATGGCCCTTTCCCGTGCAAAAAGAAGGGTACCGGTGAAAGAAATCGTCATTTCGGTCGACGGAAAGGTCAAGCAGGACCAATGGCAGATGTTTTAACCAGATAAACCTTAAATTTGGCTTTTCCAGAAAAAGCCCTGATGAGGACTATTTGTTACTGCCGGTCGTTTCTACTGCTTGCACTCCTTGCTTTTTTCGCTTCCTTACCAACTATCGGTCAGGACTTTGGACAATTCAAGCCGGGCATCAGCTGGCGGCAGATTGATGCCGGCTGGCTACGGATTGTCTTTCCCGAGGGGATGGAGTCGCAGGCAGGCCGGGTAGCCGGCACCATTCTTTACCTGGATGAGCACAATCGCTCCTCCATCGGCCACCGGCGAAAGAAATTCAACGTCCTGCTCAATAACCAGGGGGTGATATCGAACGGGTATGTTACCGTGATGCCTTTCCGCTCGGAGTTCTATACCAATCCAATGCAGAACACCTATGCACTGGGGTCAACCGACTGGTTGTCATCACTTTCCATTCACGAATATCGCCACGCCCTGCAGTATATGAACCTGCTGAGCGGTGCTAACCGGATGGCTTACTGGCTGGCAGGCGAAGGGGGGTGGGGAGCAATGATGGCAGGGACCGTTCCGGGCTGGTATTTTGAAGGGGATGCGGTTGCTACGGAGACGGCCCTGACTCACCAGGGGCGCGGCCGGCTGCCCTCTTTCACCCAGTTGAGCCGAAGCTTGTTGCTAAGCAACCGGATCTATCCCTACCTGAAGATGAGGAACGGATCCTACCGACACCGGGTTCCGGACCAGTATGAATCCGGCTACCTGCTCTGTAGTTACGGCAGGGAACATTGGGGGAACGACCTCTGGCGGAGGGTAATTGAACAGACCACCCGGCGAAGCCTCTCCTTCTATCCCTTCTCCATTTCGCTGGAAAGGATTACCAGCCTCAATACCACCGCGTTCTACACCCAGGCGATGCTCGACCAGCAGGCGACGTGGCAGAAAGAGGATGAAGGGGTGCCATACATCCCGTACGACCACCTTTCGGGGTTCACCCGGATCGTTACGGATTACCAGTATCCCCATTTTATGGGCGACTCGCTCCTGCTGGTTGCCAAAAAGAGTTTTCAAAAAGCCGGGACCCTTTACCAGATCGACTTTCAGGGACAGGAGAAAGCGGTCGTGATGCCCGGCATCAACCTGGATGCTACCTTCTCGGCGAGCGGCCCCCTAATCGCCTGGTCAGAAATCACCTGGGGTCTGCGCTACCAAACCATTAATTATTCCGACATCATCGTGTTCGATACCCGGACCGGCAAACGGAGCCGGTTGACCCGCAACCAGAGGCTCTTCTCCCCTGCCCTGTCGCCCGATGGCACAAGGATCATCGCCCTGGAGGCCACTCCCGGGCTGGAGTACCGGATCAGGCTGTTCGAAATCGACAGGCCTGAAGAGAGTCGCCTGCTGCCGAACCCTGATAATCTGTACTTTACCTATCCCCGTTGGGACACTGACGGGAGGGGCGTGATCAGTTCGGCCAGGACCTCCGACGGCAGGATGGTGATCGTCAGGCAGGACATCCTGACAGGGGAGGTTCAGATGTTGACCGGGGCGTTCAATCATATTCTTGGAGAGGTGGCACCGGCGGAGGATTTCCTCTTTTTTAGCGCGAGTTTCAGCGGGATCAACAACATCTACTCCCTCGACCGCCGCGATGGAAAGGTCAGGCAGCTCACCTCAAGCCGATTCGGAGCCTATTATCCTGCCGTCAGTCCGGATGGCAAAACGCTGGTTTATTGCGAGTACAACCACGATGGTTACCGGCTGGTCAAGACATCAATGGCTGCCACCCTCCAGGAGGTGGTAGAACCGGTCCCCCTGGATGAGATGACCCGGTTCGATTATCAGTATTTCATTGACGAGGGCGGTTCGATACTTGACCGGATAGAAGATACTCATTTTGAATCAACCACTTACAACCCGACCCTTCAGGGGATGCGGCTGCATTCCTGGACCCTCTCATCCGAACTGATGGCAGCCGGGCTGGTGGCGGTAGCCGACAACTACCTCCAGAACCTTCACGCAGAAGGCGGGGTAGCCTTATTTCTCAACGAAGGGGCTCCCGGGGTGGCTGCACGGGTGGATTATGGGGGACTTTTCCCCGTAATCAGCGCAGGGCTGACGCGGCTTTACCGGCCGGCTGGGCCGGCCCTGTCTGAAAGCGCATTCGATACTACCAGGGTCAATGATGTAGCGAGCCTATCGCTGTCCATCCCGCTGGAGCTCACCCGGGGAGCCTGGTGGAGTTCGGCCTCCGTGAAGGCCGGGTACGAGTACATCGCCGATCGTGAGCTGGCCGGGACATTCACCGGAGAGCAGTTCAGCAGCTTCACCCTCCATTCGGTCACCGGCACGGCCAGTTATTCCATCAAACAGAAAAGGGCCTTCCAGAACATCAGCACCCCGCTGGGTTTCGCGGTCCAATTTACGGCCCGGCGTGCCGTCAACGGGGTGTCCGCCTCCCAGGTCCAGGGTATTGCCGATTTCGGAATCCGGGGGTTCCTGCCCAACCACAACCTGATCGTCAGCGCCGGCATCAAGACGGAAGCCGCTGCAAACCAGCACCGTTACCTCGACAACTTCATCTACCCACGCGGGTTTACAATTCCGGCGAATGACCGCATCGCCACGGTTCAAGCCTCCTACCATTTTCCCGTGGTCTATCCCGATTTCGGCCGCTATGGCATTTTCTACCTTCTGAGGATCAGGGGAATCCTTTTTGCCGATTACGGCCTCTATGGCGCAGCTCCTGCCGGGCAGCGGCTTGACCACCAGATGGCTGCTATCGGCGGGGAGCTGGTTTTCGATGTCAAGTGGTTCAACCAGATAGAGATGCCTTTTGGGATCAGGGTCTCCTGGCTGCTGACCGGGGATCCGGGGCAGCCGGGCAAGAAGCGGGTGATCAATTTAACCATACCAATTATCCGATTATGAGCGTGAAATATCCCATCTACCAGGTCGATGCCTTCACGTCGAGGCTCTTCTCCGGCAATCCAGCCGCCGTGATTCCAATGGACGAATGGCCTGATGATGAAACCCTTCAGCGTATCGCTGCCGAAAACAACCTCTCCGAAACGGCTTTTTACGTACCCTTCGGGGACCATCTTCACCTCCGCTGGTTCACCCCGAAAGTTGAAGTCGACCTTTGTGGTCACGCCACCCTGGCCACGGCTCACGTTCTTTTCAGTGAACTAGGCTGGTCCGGCGACCAGCTCCTGTTCGAATCCCGCAGCGGCCTGCTTCGCGTTTACCGCGAATCGGGCCGCTATATCCTGGATTTTCCCTATGACGAGGCTGATCCCGTGGATCCCCCCAACGGACTGGTTAAGGCGATCGGAAGGGAACCGTTGTTCGTTTATCGGGGCAAGACCGATTACCTGCTGGTATATGAAAAGCAGTCGGACATAGAGCGGTTGAAGCCTGATTTTCAGGCCCTGGCCAAAATTGAGGCAAGGGGGGTCATCGTGACAGCTCCGGGCGATTGGGTCGATTTTGTCTCGCGGTTCTTCTGCCCGCAGGTTGGCATCAACGAAGACCCGGTCACCGGTTCGGCCCACACCACCCTGACCCCCTACTGGAGCAGGCAACTGGCCAAGAGGGAACTCACCGCCAGGCAGTTGTCGGAGCGCGGGGGCGACCTCATCTGCCGGAACCGCGGCAACCGCATCGAAGTGGGCGGGGAGGCGGTCACCTACCTGAGGGGGGAGGTTGCCATATAATTTACCATTTACCATTTACCATTTACCATTTACCATTTATCATTTACTATTTACCATTTACGGTTCACGGTTCACGATTTTGAAAAAATGGCCTTTTTTCGTATTATGCCCGTTGAAATGATGATTAACCGCTGTACTGATGAAGATTAACGCATTAGGGGTGTTGGCCGTTCTTTTGATTCTTCCCTTTTTGTTTTCGAGCTGCAGAAAGGACCGGTATGCGGTGAATGGGGATCCGACCCGGTTCAGCTATCATACCGAGGAGTACCCGCCATTCAATTACCTGGCCGAAGGGATGGCCACGGGGGTTTCGGTGGATATTCTGGAGGACTTGTTCAAAAGGATGAACATCCCGTTGGACCGATCTTCGGTTGAGGTTGGCCTCTGGGCTCCTGCTTATGGAAAGGTCCTGGAGACGCCGGAAACGATGCTCTTTTCGATGGTCAGGACCGACGCCCGCGAGGATCTATTCAAATGGGTGGGGCCAATAGCCCCCCATACCGACGTGCTTATCTCCCTGGCGGGATCGGGCAACGAAATCAATCAGCTCACCGACCTCAACAACTTTTTCACCGGGGTGGTGGAGGGATTCAGCAGCTTTGACCTGCTTTTAGGTCACGGAGTATTAAGAGCCAACATCGTGACTTACAGTGATATGAAAGAGCTTTACATGGCTTTGGCGGACACCCGTGAGGTACAGTTCATCGCTACCGGGGAGGCCTCCCATAAGTTGATCCTCGAGGCGCTGGGGTACCCCGAATCAGATTTCGCTTCACCTTACATCATCCGTTCTGACGAACTCTATTTCGCCTTCAACATCGAAACAGCTGCTGAAATGATTACGGAATTCCAGAATGCCCTCCATTTGCTCAAGCTCGACAAGGCTCAGGATGGCAGCAGTGTGTATGAGAAGATTCTCAACCGGTACCAGGTGGTGCAATATGCCGAGGACGGGCTGACCGATGAACTGGTGACCGGACTGGTAGCGTTGACCGCCAGCCACCTGTCGGCCGATGCACCCGGCACGATTTCCAAGGTGAATCAGGGGCAGCACCCATACAAAGACAAGGATCTGCCGGCGCTTTACTCGTTCTTTTATGATACGTCCGTTGTGATGATCGGCCACGCAGATAATCCCCTTCTCGTTAACAAGTCCTTTGCTGGCAAGCCCGATGCAGCAGGGAAGAAATTTCGCGATGAGATTGTCGCGGGGGCCCTGGCGCAGGGCAGCGGGTGGATCGATTATGTGTACACCAAGCCCGACCAGAGTGGATTATATCATAAAACCACTTACTTCCAATTGGTTACAGGCAGCGACTCCAAACAGTACATTGTCTGCTCAGGAAAGTTCAAGTGAAACCAACGATTGTTCAGGAGGATTTGTTAAACGACTGACGAAAGCCCTGTTAGGTTTTGAAAATTGAATTCCTTTTTCTAAATTAGCACAAAATCAAGCTCAATGCTGAAAGTCTTGCCAAAAACGATTCGAACATAAACCAGGATTCCTCCAAAATGCAAAGGCCAGGGGAATCTGGCCTTTTTTTATTTTCAAAACATTTAAACAACTATTACCGATATGAAAAACTTGATCATTAGCAGGGTTGATTCACTCAGGCTCAGGGACAGGATCAATTTTCATCTTAAAAACCGTGGTGAATCCGTCAGGGAGGTCACGGCTCTCAAGGAGGAGCTGGGAAAAGCCGAAGTGGTTGAACCCGAACAGATTCCACCGGATGTAGTCACAATGCGTACCACTGTTAAATTAAGGCATCCCGAAACCGGCAAGTCGCTGGAGATTCAGTTGGTTTATCCCGAAGAGGCCGACTTCAAGCAGGGCAAAATATCGATTTTCGCGCCCGTGGCCTCTGCGCTGCTGGGCAACCGCAAGGGGGACACGGTTTGCTGGCCGGCTCCAGGCGGGATGACCAGGATGATCATCGAAGATATTCTTTACCAACCGGAAGCTTCCGGCGACCTTAGTCTTTAGCGGGCCGAAGGGATGAGGCTTCTCTTGCTCGACAATTACGATTCCTACACATACAACCTGGCCCATTACCTAAGAGAGCACCCCGGGTTGTCGGTGGATGTAATAAGCAACGACGGGATCACCCTCGAGGGTGTGGAATCCTATGATGCCATTGTTCTCTCACCCGGTCCCGGACTGCCCTCGGATTCAGGCATAATGAACGCTCTGATTAGCAGGTACGCGCAGGAGAAACCTATTCTTGGGATCTGTCTCGGGATGCAGGCCATCGCGGAATCGTTCGGCGCAAAGCTGGTGCACCTCGGCAGGGTCTGCCACGGTGAGGCCTCCAGGGCAGTCATCCTTGACAGCCAGGAGATCCTTTTTCGCGGTCTTCCCTCGGATACGGCGGTCGGGAGGTACCACTCCTGGGTGGTTTCTCGCCAAGGCCTGCCAGAATGCCTGGAGGTGACCGCCCTGGATGACCAGGGGGACATAATGGCTATCCGCCACCGCACGTACAACTTGCGGGGCGTGCAGTTTCATCCGGAGTCGATCCTCACGCCCCTGGGGAAGCAGATGATTGGTAATTGGGTGAACGGACTTTAAAGACGGCGGACAGCGGACAGCGGACAGCGGATCGGAGCGAAGCGGAGATCCCTTACCGGGGGTCGGGACGGCAGAGGAAGATTTGGGCATCAAGCTAATTTGTTATGCATTAGTTACTTAAATAAAATCATTTTTTCGATTGTTGAAATTGACAACACCTGTTGTAATTTTCATCACTTGCATTAACTCATTGATTACTATTTATTTATAACACTATTGTCCATTTGGTGTAAATATTTTAATCAATTCTACTGTTGATTTTATCACTGTTTTTGTTTTCGATTACTTCTTATTCTTTGTTTTTCAATCACTTACAAAGTTTGGCACTATAATTGATTTTGGTTGTTAGCGATTTAACAACAAAAACTGTCAATCAAATTATAAGGCCATGAAAAAAGTTGCAATTATTCTGATCGGCGCCGTCATCTTTTTAGGGATGGATGGATTCGCCGCGAAAAAAGAGAAGCCCTCCGGCAGGAGTGCGGTTACCGTCTATGCGGCACCCGAGCTGACGGATCTGGCTGGCCAGCTGGCTGCAGGCTTTAAGGCTTCCAGTCCTGAAACGGAGATAACCATTGCCCCGATAGCTGACAACCAGGAGTTGAAGCCAGGCGGCTTTCTGCTGGTCACGAATGAATCCGGGATCCCGCAGGTCGCCGGTACCGCCACGAGTATGGTGGTTGGGCGTGACGTCGTCGTTCCCGTGATCAATCCAAGGAATCCCTACCTCGACCAGATCCGGGAGAAGGGGGTATCGGCCGGGAGCCTGGCCGGGCTATTTGCCGGTGAGGGACAGGTTGGCTGGGGCACCCTCCTTGACGGCAGTCCCGGGTCCAGGGTTAACTTCTACCTATATGAAGACCAGCTCGTGAGTGAAGCGGTTGGCCGCTTCCTCAGCCTGGAGCCTTCGATGATCAGCGGAACGGCCGTCGGTGGCGGAGCCGCCCTGATCGAAGCTATCGGGCGCGATCCCCTGGGGATCGGGTTTTGCCGGGTCAATGACCTGGTTGCTGCAGGGGAACCGCTGCTCCTGTTGCCCATCGACCGTAATGCCAACGGGAAGATGGATTACATCGAGGCCATTTACGAGAACAGCGCCACCTTGATGCGCGGCGTCTGGATCGGCAAATATCCAAAGGCGCTGACCCGTAACATTTACCTTGTTGCTGCCGCTCAACCCGCATCTGTTGCTGAAACCGGCTTTATTAGGCATATCCTGGGCGAAGGCCAGGCCGTCATCGAGATGAGCGGGCTAAAGGCCCTGGTGCCTGCCGAGCGGAGGTCACGACTGGCCCTGTTCGCTGATCCAACCCTGCCGGTCAAGGCTGCCAACCCGGCTTTTGCAATCCAGCTGATCATCACCCTGGTCGCCGTGCTGGCGATCATCATCCTGCTCACTTTCTTCTTCCTGAGGTACAGGCGGAACCATTCGTCGCAGCTGAGGATGAGCAAAATGGCGCCTGTGGGATCCATCACGCTGGATGGCATTAAGGCTCCCGCCGGGCTCTTTTTCGACAAATCGCACACCTGGGCTTTTATGGAACCGAGCGGCATCGTCCGGGTCGGCATAGATGATTTCCTGCAGCACGTCACCGGGCCGCTCACACGCATCAAGCTGAAGAAGCCAGGCGACAAGGTACGTAAAGGTGAACCCGTGATGACCCTGATCAGGAACGGGAAGCACCTGGAGATCAAATCTCCCGTCTCGGGGATTATCCGTGAGGAGAACCTCCTCCTGATGACCGACACCTCGCTGGTCAACCGCTCGCCTTACGAAAAAGGCTGGATTTACCAGATTGAGCCGACCAACTGGATGAGGGAGACGCAACTGATGCTGATGGCCGACAAGTACCGCGAATGGATCAGGCCGGAGTTCACCCGCCTCAAGGATTTCCTGGCCAATGCGCTGAAGGGCTACACCCTGGAGCCGGCAACCATCGTCCTGCACGATGACGTCGAGCTGAAAGACAACGTGCTGGCGGAGCTCGGACCGGAGATCTGGGAGGAATTTCAGACGCAGTTCATTGACAAGTCCAAATGATTCACTCCAGACCAACATAATCAATTAATCAAACTTCAACCAAAATGGGCCTTGACAGAAGAGTATTCATGAAAACCCTCGGGCTGGCCGGCACAGCGCTGGCCCTGGGCAAGACAAGTTTAGCCGCCCCGGCCAAGGGCAGGGAAAAAGTTGAGTTTTTCGGCATGCTGGTGGATACCAGCCGATGCATCGGCTGCCAGTCGTGTGAGCTCGCCTGCGCCGAAGCGCACGGCCACCCCGAGCCGGAGGACGCTCCGGAGGCCGGCCTGATCCGGAAAATGAGCGAAAACCGCCGTACGGTGGTCAACCTGCACGAAACCTCCTACGGCGAGGTGTACTCAAAAGAACAGTGCATGCATTGCAATGAACCGGCCTGTGACGCCGCCTGCCTGACCAAGGCGATGCACAAGACCCTGGAGGGCCCGGTGATCTGGAGGGGCAACAAATGTATGGGCTGCCGCTATT
>JAWOHI010000087.1:0-2882 GCA_046485255.1 Bacteroidales bacterium | reverse complement strand
CCGGTGGGGAGATCATCCGGGAGAAGGGCCGGGTGACGGGCGTCCTGGTCGATAATGCGATGGGCCTGGTATCGAGGCATATACCGGAGATGGAACGTGACGAGGAGATCCGGGTACTGCTGGAAGCGCAAGAAAAATGTTTCGCAGTGGGCCTAACCACGGTGGCGGATGCCGGTCTGGGTTACGAGACGGTGACGCTGATGGACAGCCTCCACAAAGCGGGCGAGCTCAAGATGCGCATCTACGCGATGCTCTCCCCCACGAAAGCCAACTTTGAGCACTTTGTCAATCAAGGCATTTACAAGACCGACCGCCTGAACGTCCGCTCCGTCAAGCTCTACGCCGACGGGGCGCTGGGATCACGCGGGGCCCTGATGCTGGAGCCTTACAGCGATGCCCCTGAAAAGAGCGGCCTGCAGGTGAGCGGCACCGAATACCTCACAGACATCTGCCGGAAAGCGTATGAGGCCGGCTACCAGGTGGAGACCCACTGCATCGGTGACGGGGCCAACCGGCTGATGCTGAATATCTACAAAGACATCCTGGGCGGAAAGAACGACCTCCGGTGGCGGATCGAACACGCCCAGATCATCCATCCCGATGATTTCAACCTATTCGGCGAATACAACATCGTCCCGTCGGTACAGAGCACCCACGCCACTTCCGACATGTACTGGGCCGCCGACCGGGTTGGGCCGGAGCGCATTAAAGGGGCTTATGCCTACCGGGAGCTCCTGGAGCAGAACGGCTGGCTTCCCAACGGCAGCGACTTCCCCATCGAGGACATCAACCCCATCTTCGGCTTTTTCGCCGCCTTTGCGCGGATGGACCAGAGTGGCTATCCCGAAGGGGGTTGGCAGATGGAGAACGCCCTCACCCGTGAACAGGCCCTGCGGGCGATGACCATCTGGGCAGCCAGGTCCTGCTTCGAGGAGAACGAACGGGGCAGCCTCGAACCCGGCAAGATGGCCGACTTTGTCGTACTGGAAGAGGACCTGATGACGACTGAGGCCCTGAAGGTGGCGAGGATCAGGGTGTTGGAGACGTGGAGTGGAGGGGAAAGAGTGAAGAGGCAGGAATAAAGATTAAAGAGGGTGGAGTAAGATTTAAAGATGGCAAGATTAAAGATTTAAGAGGGTGGCAAGAGTAAAGACAGGGACGCCGGTGCTGATGCTTGCATTTGTTGCGTCGCTCGGCGGGTTTCTGTTCGGGTACGATACGGCGGTCATATCAGGAACCATATCGCTGGTAAAGGCTCAATTTCTGATGGATGCGGTGGCGGAGGGCTGGTTCGTCAGCTCGGCCCTCGTGGGGTGCATCATCGGCGTGTCGGTAGCCGGGTTCCTGAGCGACAGGTTCGGGCGCAAGCCGGTGATCCTGCTGTCGGGAGCCCTGTTCCTCCTGTCGGCCCTCGGCTGTATGCTCAGCGACGGCCAGCAGATGCTGATCCTTTACCGCCTGGTCGGCGGGATCGGTGTGGGGGTGGCCTCACTGATCTGTCCGGTCTATATCTCCGAAATCGCACCGCCCCATTTACGGGGCCGGCTCGTGGCCTTTTACCAATTCTCGATTGCCCTGGGCATCCTGACGGCCTATTTCGTGAACGCCGGACTGCTGGGCCTTTCGCTGGCGGAAGGCTGGCAACCCGTTGGACTGTTGAACAAGGTGGTTCAGGCGGAAGTCTGGCGCTCGATGTTCGGCAGCGAGGCGATTCCGGCCCTGGCATTCCTGATCCTCCTGTCGGTGGTTCCGGAGAGCCCGAGGTGGGTGGCCCTGGGCGATCACCCCGAGCGGGCGCTCAAGATACTTCAGCGGATCAACCCCCAACAATCGGAGACAGACAATCAACTGGCGATAAACGAGATAAGAAACTCAAGCACCAGTGAGCGGGTAACCTTGAAGGTGATCTTCAAAGCCGGTTTTGGCCCGGTCCTCCTTTTAGGTGTTGCGATCGCAATGCTTCAGCAGTTGAGCGGCATCAACGCCATCCTCTACTATGGCCCGCGGATTCTCGAGACGGCCGGGTTCAGCCTGAGCGACGCCCTGGGCGGTCAGGTGGTGATCGGGTTGGTGATGGTGGCGTTCACCCTCCTGGCTATCTGGAAGGTCGACCATTGGGGGCGTAAGAAGCTATTGGTAACGGGCATCATCGGAGCGCTGGCATCCCACCTGGTCATTGGCGCGCTGTTCCTCACCGGCACCAGTCAGGGAACGGTCATGCTGATCTTCATCCTGCTGTTCATCGCGTGCTTCGCCTTCTCTTACGGACCGGTGATCTGGATCTACCTGTCGGAGATCTTTCCAAACCGTTTCAGGGGCCGGGCGGTTGGGATCGCCACCCTGATGCTCTGGGGAACCAATGCCCTGTTGGGCCAGGTGGTTCCGTGGCTTCTGGAAAACTTCAACACCGGCCTGACATTCTGGATATTCGCCGTCTTTTGCATCCCGGCCTTCCTCATCGTTGCCAGATTGATGCCCGAAACCAAAGGCAAAACCCTTGAGGAGATCGAGCTTTACTGGAGGCAGCGGTTTCGCAAGTGAATCAGGTGCTATTGGTTATAAGCTGTTCGCTACTATCTTAGTGCGATAATGGCAGCCATGAAAAAGCTAATCACCCTTCTCCTTGTTACCACGATGGTGGTACCGAGCCTGCAAGCCCAGGACACCGATCCCATCGGAAAAAATGATCAAGTCGTCCAGGGCTTTGCCCGCAAGGTGTCTGGACTGGATTTCCACTATCACTCTTCCCTGCCCGACATCAACCAGGCCCTGTTGGTGAGGGCCCTCGACGGGACCCAGCGGATGGAGTGGGAAACGGATCCGGCGCCGGCAAAGCCGGCCGGCAAGTTTGTCACCTTCGTCTGGCTGGGAGCGGTGGGCGC
>JAWOHI010000240.1:0-5576 GCA_046485255.1 Bacteroidales bacterium | reverse complement strand
AACCCGGGCAGGCATTTCCTCGCCAGGCATCCGAAATCCTCCGAACTGAATGAACGCAGCTGCCTGGTTATCAAGGACCAAAAAGGAAGGGAAGTGATGGTGCGGCAGATTGCCGGGATTATGGCCAGGCGGGTTGTCACCTACCCCAAACCGGGTGATGAGGTGATGCTGGGCGACGAGCTCGGGTTTATCAAGTTTGGGTCGAGGGTGGACCTGTTTTTTCCTTTGGGTACCAGGATAAACGTGGTGCCGGGGCAGAAGTCGAAGGGCCGGGTGACCGTCTTGACCGAATGGGAGGCGTAACCCTTAGGGGGAGCGTGATTGTTAAAAAAAACACAAAGAATGTTGTTTAACTTTTCTTTAACACCATTTTTCGGTAAAAGGCGCGTTCTTCGTATCAGAATAACAAAAAATTAATACAACTCACGATGAAAAAATTCTTTGCCATTTTCTCGGTACTCGCTTTTCTCGGCGTTTATGCCGCTCCGGCACTGACCATGCCCCAGGAGGTTGCCTCCAAGATTGTCACGGTTGACAAGGACAAGAAGAAAGCCACTGCAAAAAAAGTGACGGCTAAAACCGAAAAAGACGCCTCTTGCTGCTCGGCAGCTACCGCCGCTGCTTGCTCGGAAACTAAAGAGGGCGCCTCCAGCTGTGTTGACAAGAAGACCGGTACTGAGTGCAAATCAGCCGCCGCCTGTAAAGAGGGAAAAGCAGGAGAAAAGAAGTAATCGGGAAAATCCCGAAAGAACACAAAAGCCCGGTTCTGCCGGGCTTTTTTATTTTATCAGGTACCTGACTGAAATCAGGTTGGAATATTGTCCCACCGACAGGTCACCCACATCCGTCAGGGCATAATCCAGGAAGAAGTTACGATACCTGATTCCAAGGCCGACATTGGGTTGAAGGTTGAGGTTATTCTTGCCGTTAAAACCGGGAACCAGCTGGAAGTTACCGAGCCCGATCCGGGCAAACAGCCAATTATTGTAACGAAATTCCCCGCCCAGGAACGGGTCGATCCCTACCGGGCCGAGAGGCAGGATCACGTGGCGCCTGCCATCGAAGGTCAGGTGCAGGTCGAGAGCCGGTGCCAGGTGCAGGTTGTTTCCGATCCTGAACTCCCGGGCCACTCCCAGGATCAGGCGGGGCACGGTCACTTCGAGGCTGTTTTCGGGCAGTTCATTGCCGGTCAGTTCGAAGGTTTCGCGCAGCTCCTCGTCGCGGAAGGTCCAGACATTGAAGGTGCCGCTCACGTCGCGGGCAACGGCTCCGAACTCCCACTGTCCCAACGTATAGGAAGCAGCGGCATCCAGCCCGAAGCCCCAGGCGGTGGCAAAGTCGCCGGTATGCCGGTAGATGAGCTTGGCGTTGCCGCCCAGCAGCAGGCCGGGGACAGGCGAGATCCGCGAATAGGATATCAGGAGCCCGGCGTCGGCCGCGGAGAAGCTCCTGATCCGGTCGTACCGTACGTTCCCCTCCTCATCGATCAGCTCGAGGGTATTGGGGATATCATCCACGCCGAAGCGGATGAACGAGATCCCCATCACGCTTTCCGGATCGATCCGGAAAGCGGCTCCTGCATAATCGTACTTGGCCAGGCCCGCAAAGTACTCCGAATGCATCAGGCTGAAATCCATCTTTCCGGGCAGTTTGTTGAGCCTGGCGGGATTCCAGTATCCGGCGGTCACGTCATCCACCAGGGCACTACCCGCTCCTCCCAATCCCATCAACCGTGCTCCCGCACCGATTGACAGGAATTCGTTCGAATATTTCACCTGTGCCGGTACGCTGCCCAGGAAGGCCAGCCACAACAGGGGGATCAGGATTATACTCTTCTTCATTCGCTTGCAGATTCGGTTCCGAAGATAAGGAAACTAACCTTTTTAACTATTTTTAGCCAGATTTATTGCTTTCCAATCAGATGAACGAATCTCGGGGGCGGCTGGCCGCCCACATCCCCAATACCCTCACCGCCCTCAACCTCTTTTCAGGGGCCCTGGCCACGGTTTTTGCCTTGCAGGGCGCACTGGTTCCCGCCGCCTTTCTTATCCTGGCCGGCTTTGTTTTTGACCTGGCCGACGGGTTGGTTGCCCGCCTCCTGAGGGTCCAGTCGGAGCTCGGCAAGGAGCTCGACTCCCTGGCCGACCTCATCTCCTTCGGGATGGCTCCGGCATCGGTCCTGTTCACCATCGGGGCGGGGCAATCAGGAGGATTGCCGTGGGATTTTTCGCAGCCTTTTTCCAGCTGGTGGCATACCCTGATCCCTTTCCTCCTCCCGGTCTTTGCGGGGTTGAGGCTGGCCAGGTTCAACATTGACGACCGGCAGAAAGAACATTTCATCGGGCTGCCCACCCCCGCCAACGGCTTGATGGTCCTCGCCCTGGCGCTGGCAGCCAGCTACCAGCCCGCATCCTTCCTGGTTGAATGGCTGCAATCGGGATGGTTCATCCCCAGTTACAGCTTGGCGGTGAGCGCGCTGATGGTGAGTCCTATCAGGCTTTACTCGCTGAAAATGAAAGGTTTTACCTGGAGAAAATCCCGGTTCACCTATCTGCTGGTCATTCTGTGCCTACCGCTGATCCTGCTGCTTGGCCTGACCGGCATTTTCCTCTGCATACCCGCCTACGTAGCCTATACGGCCATCCTGGCCATCATCCGGCTTGACCGTCAACCCTAATCCTCGTCGGGCAGGTGCCTTTCGAACTTTTTAAGGGCGAACCGGATCAGGTAATAAGCCACGAAAATCAGCAGGGGCCAGGTAAGAAGCCAAAGTATCTCCTTGATATACATATCGTTTGTCTTTTCTAATATAAATGATCTTCCGTGTTCAGCTCATCACGGTTGATGCGCTTGCGGTTCATCGAGCGCCAGGCGTACCACATATAGGCCACCACCACTGGCACCATCAGGCTCACATAGGACATAACCGTCAGGGTGAACTTGCTGGAGGAGGCATTCTCTATGGTGAGCGACGACTGGAGGTCGAATGAGGACGGGTAGAAGGCGGTGTGGTTGAATCCGGCCACCAGGAAGAGCGCGAGAACGGTCAGGATGGTGCCCGGTCCGGCGAACCAGATCCCGCTGGTGGTATCTTTCAGGAGTGCGCGGATGATTCCGTAAAGGACCCCGGCTATCCCCAGGAGCAGCATAACCAGCAGATAGGGCATATCCAGGAGGTTATGGAGATATTTATATTTCTCCATAAATACGGTTTTGGTATCCGGATCGACCGCAAAACCCTCTTTCAGGAGCAGCATCCCAAGGAAGAGCAGGAAGAAGGCCAGGAACGGGATGGAGTTGATCCAGAGCTGTCTTTTTGAGCGGGCGAAGATCTGGTCATCCTCCACGTTATTCATAAAATAGAGGATGGCAAGAATCCGGGCCAGGAAGAACACCGATACACCGAGGGCGATGTTTTGCAGGTTGAGGGCTGCCTCGAGCCCGCGGGCGGGGCCTTCCCATTGGACCTGATAGTATTCGTTGAGGGAGAACTGCGAGCCGGTAAAGAAGGTGGCCACGGCGATTCCGATCAGGACGGTTCCAATGAGGCCGTTGGTGAACAGGAAGCCTTCGTAGACCCGTTTACCCAGGAAGTTGCCGGCCTTGGTCCGGAACTCATAGGAGACGGCCTGTATGACAAAGGCCAGGAGGATGATCATCCACACCCAGTAGGCCCCGCCGAAGCTGGTTGCGTAAAAGAGTGGAAATGAGGCAAAGAAGGCTCCTCCGAAAGTGACCAGGGTGGTGAAGGTAAACTCCCATTTCCGGCCGAGTGAGTTAACCAGCATCGTTCGCTCCTTGTCGTCCTTTCCCAGGGTGTAGATCAGGGTTTGGCCACCCTGGACGAACATCAGGAAAACCAGCACGCTACCAAGGAGGGATACGATGATCCACCAGTAGTGCTGTAAGGCGAGTAAAGATAGATTTTCAAACATTACCTGGTTCCTCCCTCATTTTTTGGTCCGCTTTTAATGGCGTGCAACATAATTTTGACCTCTGCGATGGCCAGTACGGTAAAAGTGGCTGCAAACAGGATGAATGTGACGATCACCGACCCGGTATCGATCCGTGTGACTGCCGCCACGGTAGGAAGAAGATCCTGTATTGTCCAGGGCTGTCTTCCCAGCTCGGCAACGACCCATCCTGCCTGTGAGGCGATGTAGGGCAGCGGGATGACCCAGGGGGCCAGTTTCAGCCAGAACCTGCGCTCCCTCAGTTCCCCGCGGGATGCAAAGAACAGGAAGATGGCGAAGTAGAGGATGAACCCGAACCCGAGGATCACCATTATATGAAAACTATAGAATGTGATGGGCACGTGGGGGATGAAGTAGCTGACATCATCGTGGAACCCATAGCCGAAGTATCTGAAATAGCCCTCCAGGAAGTCGGGATCGCTGAAGAGTCCCTTGAGGCTGTCGGCTGCCTGGGCATCACCGGCCGCCTTGGCTTTCTTGTAATCGGCGAGTGCCTGTCTGGCCAGCCCACCGCGTTCCATCTTATCGGGGATAGAGAGGATGCCCTGCTCGGGGTTGCCATTCTTGAAATCGTTCACGCCGGCCACAAAATGATTGGCATCGCCGTAGGCCATCCAGGATAGGATCTTGGGCATCTCGAACTTAAAGACAAACTCCTCTCCCGTTCCGGCCTCCCGTTTCTCCTTGGCTGACAGGATTCCAAAAGCGACCAGTCCGGCCCCATCCTTGCCATCGTACAGGCCTTCCATTGCGGCCAGTTTCATTGGTTGCACCTCAGCCACCCGCTTAGCCGAGCCGTCGCCGGTAAGGGTCAGGTGAACCGACGCCAGCAGCCCGAAAACCGCGGCAACGGTAATGCTTCTTAGGGCAAGCCTGGTTTCCCGTTTCTTGAGAAGGAACCAGGCTGAAATCCCGATGATGAAGATTGCAGCGAGGACGAAACCCGATCCGATGGTGTGAAGGAACTTATTGACGGCTACGGGCGAGAAAAGCACGTCGAAGAAGTTGGTCATTTCATTGCGGGCCGTGTCGGGATTGAAACGGGTGCCGACGGGGCTCTGCATCCAGGCATTGGCCACCAGGATCCAAAGGGCCGACAGGTTTGCCCCGATGGCCGTCAGCCAGGTGGAGGCCAGGTGAAACTTCTTGCTGACCTTGTTCCAGCCAAAAAACATTATGGCAATGAAGGTCGACTCCATAAAGAAGGCCATAATGCCCTCCACCGCCAGCGGGGCGCCAAAAATGTCGCCCACGAACCAGGAATAGTTCGACCAGTTGGTGCCGAACTCAAATTCCAGGATGATGCCGGTAGCCACGCCGATAGCGAAATTGATCCCAAACAGTTTCATCCAGAATTTGGTCAGCCTTTTCCACCCGGGGTCACCGGTCTTCACGTAGATCGTCTCCATAATGGCAAGGATCCAGGTGATTCCGAGGGTTAACGGCACAAACAGCCAGTGGTACATGGCCGTCAGCGCAAACTGCGCCCTTGACCAATCAACCAGCGACCAATCAATTGACTGTAGCATAGTTATCTGTGTTTATCTGGTTAATTCTTCCAAAACGTGCCTGCTCCGCTCCTCATCGGTCCTGAAATTCCGG
>JAWOHI010000224.1:0-3984 GCA_046485255.1 Bacteroidales bacterium | reverse complement strand
CCGCAGACCAGTTTTCCTTTCTCCATGATCGCGTCCAGCCTGGACCCTTCCGATTGTGCTGGGGAACAGGCGCTGGCGATGAAGGACATGCTTGCAGTGCCATAAACCGTATGCTCCATACCTCGCCGTCCGTAGTCTGCCGTCCGCCGTCCTTCTCTAAATGAAGCACACCCGCCTGGCTGATCTCGGTCACCCCGCCCGTGCCAACCACCGGAAACCAGTACTCGCTGGCCCGCTCGCAGGAGAGGGAGGGGAATTCGAGATGCTTGAAAGGCGTATAGGTGCTGCCTGCAGCTTCCTGATTAAAGAGCAGTCCCGTCTGGATCTCCGTGTACTGACCGTTCCCGGGCCGGTCGGTCAGCAGGTCGGTCCAGATGGCCCCCTGCGGACTGAGCGCCCAGATCCAGATCTTCTTGCCCGGTTTTTCGGGGTAGTCGTTCCAGTGACCGAAACCAAAATCCCTTCTGGCAAAATATCCGGCAAAATAATCGGTATAGGTGCCCAGCACGTGGTAGCTGTGGTCGGCATTGTAATCGTTTTCCGCATACCGGGCGATGTTCCGCCCATCGCGCAAAACGGGCCAGGGCGAGGCATCCCCGTCGTGCCCGATGGAATGATCCCCCGGGAAATAATAGGTCAGGTCCTCGTCGACATCGGCCGATGCCGTGGCCCAATGGTATTTCGAGGTGGACAGGTCCGTCGGATTGAACCAGAACAGGTGCGTTTCAAACCAGGCCTTGTCCTGCGGCACCCGGATCTCCACCCGCCACTCGGTGCGCGAGGTGAGATCCATCGCACCGATCCAGCAGGAGACGCTGCCGTCGGGGTTCGACCTGACCAGGTAGTCAACGGGCGTGGCCGTCGTCGGTGCGTGGCCGATGGACCCGAAATTGAATTCAATGCCTCCCGAGGTCCAGGGGCCGCGCATCGCAATATCCCTGAATTTCACCACCTTATTATAATAGATGAAATCCCTCCCCGTCGATTTCTCAAAGGCTCCGAGCACCTTGCCTCCCATTTCAGGCGAAATTAAGACCCGGATCCACTGGTTTTCCAGCTCCACGATCTTCCAGGTGCGTCGGACACCCTGTGTGGTGAACCGGTCGAACCGGTAGTACGGGTATATCTTGCCAACCCGTGCCACCGGATCCGGATCGCTGAACGGGTAGGTGAGGATGGTTTGGTCATATTCCCTCGAGGTGGCGGTGGATGATTGGCCCATCAGGAAGGTTGTGGCCGGAAGGGCTAGAAAAAGTAATAACAGGAGGGTCGTTCTCAGGACGGTGGAAGGATGGGTTTTCATCTGGTGGACGATTTATTGCGAAGATAAGGATTGTGGAATTTATCCCTAAGATTAGTAAATTAAGCAGTTGAAAACACGGATATGACGGGAGGCACCAAAGCGGGCAATAATATCAAAATTTCTTGGGCTCAAGATGTTGATAATGAGGGGATTTTAGAATTATCGCCCCGCTGTATCCAATCGGGGATCATTTCGTTGTACCCCGACCGGTCCCCGCATTTCAATCGCATTCACCGATTATTGGACCAGGAGTCCTATCACGCCATCGCCAAGGCTGGCGAGCGGGTGGTGGGCCTGCTGGGCACGCTTCATTTTGATCTCCATTTCAGGGATGAGTCGCTCAAAACCGCCTATTTGCTGGATTTTCGGGTTGACCCGGATTACCGGCAGGGGCTCACCGCGTTCCGGATGGTGCGGTCGGTGGTCGAGCGGGAGCAACAGGCCGGATCCAGGCTTGCCCTGGCCACCCTGCTCAAGAACAATGAGGCACCAATGGTTTTCACCCGGGGTAGGGGAGGATTTCCGGCATCGCTGTATCTTGGTGACAACAAGATCTTTAACATTGTTCCAATCCGTCACCTGCGGCCTGATCCGGGCTTTACCATCGGCCCGCCTGATCCGGCGGATATTCCGGAAATGGTGAACCTGTACAACCGGTTTTATGCACGCTACCGCTTGGCTCCCAGAATAACGGAAGAACTATTCAGGAGTTATATCGCGCAGATCGAAGGTTTGGGGCTCGACTCCTTCCGCGTAGCCAGGCAGGATGGCCGGATCCTTGCGGTACTGGCGGCCTGGGATGAGGAGCCGTTCAAGCGCTACTGGGTCACGAGAAAGAGCCTGTCAATCAGCGTGGTTACCGGGCTGATCCGGTTGATCTCCCTGTTTACCCGGATGCCTGCCCGCATCCACAGCCATCAACCCCTGCCTCAGCTTACCCTGGCGCTGTGGGCTCACGATGATTCAATCGCTGCACTGGCCTCGTTGATCCGATCCGTTAACAATGAGAACCTGGGTGGCAAATACTCCCTGATACAGATCCACGTGCACGAGGAGGATCCGGCCCTGGAGGCCTTGAAAGGGATGAGCGGGGTGACTATCCGCAACGAGATTCACCTGTTCACGGATACCCTTCAGTTGGCCAGGGAGATACAGGGAGAGAAAGGCCCGGTCCACCTCGAGTTTCCGGGTTATATCTGACCACTCAGAGCCCGGGCCCAAACGCCTGCCAACTAATTACCCCGGTTAACGGGGACCGCCACCGCCAGTCTTGGCCATATAGCGGTTGTAGTAATCGTTGTATTTGCTCTCCACCTCCTTGAAAAGGTCCTCCTCGCCGTGGTTCTCCAGGATCTGCAACAGGGGTTGCAGTTCGTAGGCAAAGGCGAACTGGATGTCCTGGTTCATTGCCAGAACAAACCTCGAAGGAAGGCTGAGGAAGTAGTTCATGTTATCCCTCACGTGGTCGAAAACGAACTTGGCCGTCTCCAGCCCTTTACCCCGGTCACCGGCCTGGTACCATAGGTCCACGTTGTCAACGTCCAGATAGGTGTACCCCATGATGGCCTTTGGCATCACCTCTTCCAGCTTGTTCAGCACCTCGACGGCCCTGGCGGTCTGGCCTTCGTTGATCAGTGTGCCCGCCAGCCGGTTGAAGTTGTTTTTCAGGTTCTGCATCATCCGGCGGCAGTTTTCATCCTGATATACTTTCGGGTTGTTGAAATTGGTGTATCTGAACTTGTTCATCAGGTTGTCGTACAGAATGGTGGTGTTGACATTGCCGGTCATCGATGATTGCCTCTCTCCCTGGATTGGGACGAGCCGGTAGCTCAATCCCTGGAGTTCCAGGTAGTTATCCAGCTTGACTGATCCGCTCTGCCCCGGAGTGGTATAATAGATCGGCCTTTCCCATTCATTATGGGCGAGGAGATCGAGCATCACCAGTTCATCCTTGTAAACATTGCCCTGTTCCTGGCCCTGGCGAAGCATTGTCCAGACGATGGCCGTATCCACCTGGGCGGCCCTTTCCGGGCTTACGGTTCCGTTGGCGACCACCTTTTCGCGGTCGACCGGCAGTACAAAGGTTGCTGCAGGCAGGTAGTTAAACTGCCTGCCTGTAGTGGAGGGTACCATTGCGGCGGGGTCATCGCTGAGGGCGAATTCAATGACCTGCTTCAGGTCGGCTGGGCGCTTCACCCGGTCGAGGATCGGAACCATTCCCCTTTTACCCTGCCGGTACTGCTCGAACTCCATTGAGAGCGGCAGCGCCTTCGATTCATAGTAGGTACGCTTGAGCTGGTCGATATACCAATCCTGCGGCAGGAAAGGCATACAGCAGACCCGCACGTCGGTGCGCACCCCTTCCACCTCCTGGATATACCAGAGCGGGAAGGTATCGTTGTCCCCGTTCGTGAAGATCAATGCGTGCTCATCAAGCCCTACCAGGTAGTTGTAAGCAAAATTATGGGCTGTCCGGCGGCCGGAGCGGTCGTGGTCATCCCAGTTCTCGGATGCCAGGATGCCAGGCACCAGGACCAGCGCAACTGTGGTGGAGATCAGGGCGGCGAGGTGGGGCTTGAGCTTATTCTTCAGGAGATCAAAAAAGTAGAGTACCCCCATCCCGATGAAGATGGAGAAGGCGTAGAAGGACCCGACATACACATAATCACGTTCCCTGGGTG
>JAWOHI010000052.1:0-4878 GCA_046485255.1 Bacteroidales bacterium | reverse complement strand
TTAAGAGGCTCCCCTCCCTGCAATACCTTCAGGTTGCTCCTGGCTGCCCGGTTTTCATCCCAGAGTTCCAGCGCTTCAGCAAAGCAGAGCAGGGCTGAATCGGGCTGGTTCAGGTGCCGGTGAACTGTTCCGCGATTGGTGAGGGTGACGGATATCCGGCGGGGTGTTTCAATCTGGGCCGACAGGATCTCCCTCACCCGCTTGTTTAGGATTTGCTCCGGCTTTAACCCGGCAAAGGAGGGATCATCCGGCTCGAACCAGGGTGCTATTCTTTGTGTGACATCCTCTTTTGGCATCGTTCCCCATTCATCCATCCAGCGGCGATAAAGATAAAGACTGCTGTCGGCAAACCGGCCCGCTGCACCCAGCAGGGCCTCCTTTTTAGCCGGCGCCAGGGTGCTGTCATAGAGCGCCATCATCAGCCAGGCGCTGCTTATGTTGTTGAAAATGACGCCCGGTTCCCAGGAATAGGCATATCCTGGTACCGACCGGACCAGCGTGAGCGCCGAATCCAGCAGACGAACCGATTCCATTCCCTGCAGTCCGGCAGTCATCTCTTCTGCCTGGCTGACCAACTCCCTGGCCGGGAGGATACGCGGATCAGAGGCCCGGTTGATGCCTCGGTAATAGGCCGCGGCGATCAGGATGGCTGACAGGCAAATGACGAGGGTGATGATAAACACCACCCTCGTGCCCTTCGATATAGAAAACAGGTTAGGTAATCTCATCAGGTATGCACCTGCTCGGCCAGGAACTTCCTTATTTCAAGCGGAGTGGGGTGCTTCGAAAGTTTTGAAACGATGATGTTGACCAGGACGGAGAGCGGAGCCCCGATCCAGGCAAAATACCACACGTTGAGCCAGTAGGAGATGAACTCCTGGGCCGGCAGGGAGGCGCCGCTCAATCCCGCGATGAAGTAGGTGAGGGATATGGCGGTTACCAGGCTCCCTGCGATCAGCCCGGCTTTCGCACCCGCGCGGTTCGATCCGCTCCACCAGATGCCCAAAAGGAATAGCGGGAATATGGTGCAGGCCGCCATCGAGAAGGCCACGGAGACAAGCTGGGCGATGAGTCCGAGCTTCATCAGGGCCACCACCGTGACCGCCACCGCCATAATGACGGTGCCGATACGGGCTACCTGGAGCTGACGGCGGGGCGACGAGGAGGGATTGATCACCTTGACATACAGGTCGTGCGAAAACGCGGAGGCTCCCGCCACCAGTAACCCCGAGACCGTGGAGAAAGCGGCCGAGATCGCCCCGGCGGCCAGTAACCCGACGATCAGGGGGTGAATATTACCGAGCTGGGCGGTGTAAACCACGATCGCATCCTTGGCCAGGGCGCCCACATCGGGATGGGAGGAGAGGATCTTGCCAAAGGCCGAATAGACCGGGGCAGTCCAGTAGATCAGGGAAATGAAGAAGAGGCCCCAGACAACCGACCAGCGCGCATCGGCTACTTTCGGCACCACATAGAAGCGCTGGATCACGTGTGGAAGACCGGCGGTCCCTACCATCAGCGAAAAGCAGATCGCCATCCACTGGAAGAAGGTGGTCCCGGTGGAGGGATCCCACGGCATCGCGAATTCCGGACTGGGAACGGTGGCGAAATCGTGGCCATAAGCATTCAGAAGGGCCGAACCGGAGGCCAAATTAGGTGCGGGGATGCCCTGAACCACGTCGGTGACCACCTGGCCGTAGCCGATCTGCGGCAACAGCCAGAAATAGTCGAACTTGAAGGCCAGGATGAAGGTGGGAACCAGGAACGAGATGACGATGATCACGTACTGGACCTGCATATTCTTGGTGGCGCCGATCATCCCGGAGATCAGGGTGTACAACAGCACCACGGATGACCCGATGATGACGGCCAAACTATAGTTCATCCCCAATATCCACTTGAACATCAATCCGATACCACCAAACTGCCCGACGCAATAGGCGAAGGATATCAGGATGGTGAAAATGGCCGTAATGATCCTCAGGTTTTGCGAATAATAGCGGTCGCCTATGAAATCCGGGGCGGTGAACTTGCCATATTTACGGATCTGGCCGGCCATCAGGATGAGCAGCAGCACATATCCACCGGTCCAGCCTACCACGTAGGCTAAACCGTTGTAGCCGAACCCGTACATCATTCCCGCCATACCGAGTACGGAGGCTGCGCTCATCCAGTTGGAGGCAATGGCCATTCCGGAGCCGACTCTCGAAATCTTGCGACCCGCGGCGTAATAATCAGAAGGATCCTTCGCACGGAATAGAACCCCTACGATCACAAAGGTCAGGAGAACCCCGATCAGAATGATGGCCGGTCCCACTTTGAAACTTCCTTCGAGTTGCGTGAGACTGCCGGTCAGGATTATGGATGGTATGGTCATAATTTGTCAGGTTGGATTATTCTTCGATCTTTTCCAGCTTCATCCTCCGGTCGAGGCGCAGGTTATAGAGCAGACAGAGCCCCACGAAAAGGATCAGAAGAAATACCGCCGTATAGAAATAGTGAAAAGGAAAACCGAGAAAGGTGAAATCGGTCAGGAACGACCGGTTATGGACCAGGTAAAGCCTCATCAGGTCGGGGAGCCCTGCCAGTTCCGGCGAGCGCAAGCTCTGGGGGGATTCAGACCGAAGGCCCGCCAGCAGGATCTCCTGTTCAAGCGAGCCGCGTGAGAATCCGGTAAACGGCAGCGATTCGTCGATAATGGTCTGTCGGGATAGTTTGATCCCACTCATCAGGTCGAGATACGCCTGATCCTTGGCCACGACTATCTGCTCCTGCATAGCGGCGATGCTGGCCAGCTCATCGGAAAGGTGCATCATCACCGAGTCGGGAATCAACATCCTGATTGTCACGTTGATTCCTGAGTTAATCAGCCTCCGCTCATCCGGCTTGAGGCTGGTTTTTCCTCCGGTTAGCACCAGGCTGTGGAGGAGGCTTCTAACCGTGGAAGGGTCGTCCTGGCCGGCCAGGACCTTCGTGTACGCGGTATCGAAGAGCTCCAACGTCGGTTCCGGTGTTGGTTTTTCCAGAACCTTGAGTAGGATCTGGAACCCGAACACCGCCACTGCCCAAACCGCCAGCATCGTCAGGATAAGGTTCCGGATTTTTCGTCCGTAGGCGTTCAATGGCTTGAACAGGTTGAAATGATAATCTGGCTCGTTTTGCATATCAGGCTTAGATTTGGCGACTGGGGCTAAATGTAGAAATATCCCGTATTGGAAAATGATCCATTCGGTTGCATTTGGACATTGATTTAAAACAACTACTTTTAATCCTGATTTGTGTTAACTGCCTAACAGATGAAGGTTTCCAAGAAAGTCAGGTGTGAAGATTGCCCGTTGCACTGCGATATTTACAACGCGATCCGCAAGTCGGGGCACTCATTTTCCGAAATCCAGCCGATCCACGCGAATTTCCGGAAGCACGAAAAAATCTGTCGCCAGGGGAGCCCGGTAAGCCACGCCATTTACCTGGTGAGCGGCACTTCGAGGCTCTACATCGAGGGGATCAATAATCACGACATCATCCTTTACCTGATGAAGCCCCCGGCTTATATCGGATTACTCTCCTTTTTCGAGAGCGCGTATTACTCCTATTCGGTATCGGCGCTGGAGGAGGCCCGGGTTTGTATGGTTGACCTGGGGCTGCTGAAGCAGTTGTACCTGGAAGATCACGCCTTGCTTTTGCAGTTGAACCAGGCGTTCGGCCGTTCGGTGGCCCTGATAATGAAGAAGATCATCACCCTGAACCAGAAGAACATACGGGGGCGCGTGGCGGAGAGTCTCATCTACCTGTCGGAGTTCTTCGGCTCCACCCGTTTCGATTTGCCGATCACCCGCAAGGAGCTCGGGATGTTGTCGGCCATCTCGGAGGAGAACACCGTGAGGCTGCTCACGGAGTTTCGGAATGAGCAGATCATCCGCACCGAGGGGCGGGAGCTGGAGATTCTCGATATGAAACTGCTTTCCAAGATATCCGACCTCGGCTGAATCCGCTATTTTTGAGTGATAATCGGTTGTGGAATGAATTCGAAAGAACGGGTATTAACGGCGTTCAGCCACAGGGAACCCGACCTGGTGCCCCGTTGGTGCGGCTCGTCGCCCGGTTTCTGGGAGAAATCCAAGAGGGCCTTGAATCTCGACGACGAAGGGCTTCGAATCCGGTTTGGCGATGATTTCAGGCGGATCACGGCACCCTATGCCGGTGTTTCGGGGGAGGAGGAGGCTCCCTTCGGGATCGAGCGAGGGGGCGTGGGGTATGGGATGGCGCTGCATCATCCGCTGGCCGGGGCCACGCTGGGTGAGATCAGGGAGTACCCCTGGCCTGATCCCAACCGGGTGGACCTTTCGAGGATCCGGGCCGAGGCGCTCAACTATTCTGATGATTTTGCCATTCTGGGTGGTGACTGGTCGCCTTTCTGGCACGACGTGATTGACCTGGCCGGGATGGAGAACCTGTTCATCCGGATGTACACGGAGCCGGAATGGGCCCACGCCCTGTATGATCAGGTGTTCAACTATTACTACGCCGTCAATGAGCGGATTTTTGCCGAGGCGGGCGATCTGATCGATATCTTCTTCATCGGCAACGATTTGGGCAGCAATCGTGGGGCCCTCATCGGCACGGACCTGTTCGGTGAGTACCTGTTCGAAAAGTTCAGGAAGCTCGCTGTCCTGGGGCACGCTTATGGGTGCAAGGTGCTGCTCCACTGCTGCGGTGGGTTCAGGGAACTGATCCCTCAGATCATAGAGGCCGGTATTGACGGGGTACACGCAATCCAGCCCTCCTGTTTCGGGATGGAGCTTTCGGCCTTGAAAAGGGATTTTGGCCACCGGCTGCTCTTTAACGGCTGCATCGACTCCCATCACGTCCTGATCAATG
>JAWOHI010000068.1:0-4139 GCA_046485255.1 Bacteroidales bacterium | reverse complement strand
GAGAGCATCATTCGTGCCGTATTGGGACCGACCCCGCTGACACTGATCAGCATCCGGAAAATCTCCCGTTCTTCCCGGGTATGGAAACCAAAAAGCAGATGGACATCCTCACGAATGATCTCCTCGATCCAGAGCATTGCCTCCTCTTTACCCCTTAGTGGCGAATAGGTCTGCAGGGAGATCTGCACCTGGTAGCCAATTCCTCCGAGGCTGACTACCGCCAGAGCGGGGGTCAGCTCGGCCAGCTTGCCGTTAATGAACTCATACACAGCCATTCAGACGGGTCCTTTCCTGATTATTGGGTCTGGAGAGCATTTTTGCGGAGGTCACGGTTGGACTTCCGGTTATTGTAAATATCCACTGCCAGGTAAATGGCCTGCCGCATCGAATTGGCGCTGGCCTTGTCGAGGCCGGCGATCTCGTAACCGGTCCCGTGGGCCGGCGAAGTCCTGACAATGGGCAGCCCGGCGGTATAGTTGACCCCCGTATCAAAAGAGAGCGCCTTGAACGGCCCGAGACCCTGGTCGTGATACATCGCCAGTACGGCGTCAAACTTCTGATAGAGCCCCGACCCAAAATACCCATCGGCCGCGTAGGGGCCGAGTGCCATTATCCCTGCCTGGCGTACCGTTTCAAGGGCCGGACTGATCACCGACTCCTCCTCCCCGCCGAGCAGTCCCTGGTCTCCCGCGTGGGGATTCAGGCCCAGTACGGCAATCCGTGGCCGGCGGATGTCAAAATCATTGATCAGCGACTGGTTCAGGATTTTCAGTTTCCTGACTATCAGGTCTACTGTCAACATTTCGGCCACGCTGGCGAGGGGTACGTGCCCGGTAGCCACGGCCACCTTAAGGTAATCGCTGACCATCAGCATCAATACGTCGGGAGCTTCCAGTTTCTCCTGCAGATACTCGGTATGCCCGGTAAAGGGAAAATCCTTGCTCTGGATGTTGAATTTGTTGATTGGCGAGGTGACGAGCACGTCGATCTGGTGTTCGGTGAGGTCGTGAACAGCCGTCTCCAGCGAGATGAACGCAGCCTCCCCTGCGTATTGGGAGGGTTTGCCGAGCTCCACCCTGACGTTGTCGTCCAGGCAGTTGATCAGGTTGGCCCGTTTTGGGTTGGCTTCCTTGGCAACTGCGATGCTGTTCAGACTGAAGTTGGGTATGTTCAGGGCTTTCCGGTGGTAGGCGAACACCTTTGGGGATCCATAGATGACCGGAGTGCAGATATCCAGGATCCGGGGATCCATCAGTGCCTTGATAATCACCTCGTAACCAATCCCATTGATATCCCCTTGGGTGATTCCGGCCACAATCTTGTTTTCTTCCATAATTTCTTAATTATCCAGATAGTTTTTTCTGATAAAATCAATCATCAAGCGGACTCCGGTGCCGGTCGCCCCGATCCCCCGATAGCTGTCCCTTGTTGTATTAAAGGCGGTTCCGGCTATGTCCAGGTGGATCCAGGGATAGGAGGTGAACCGTTCGAGGAACTTCCCTGCCGTGATGGCCCCGGCATAGCGGCCTCCGATATTTTTAAGGTCGGCAATCTCCGACTCCAGCATTTTTCCGTATTCCGACCATAGCGGAAAGCGGACGATCCGTTCCCAAGTATTGAAGGCGGCCACCTCGAGCTTTTTGAAGATCTCATCGGGGGCCGTTCCCATTACGGCTGATGCAAGGGGCCCCAGCGCAACCTGTGCGGAGCCTGTCAGGGTGGCCACATCAACCACCAGGCCCGGCTGGTATCTCGCGGCATAAAGGAGGGCATCGGCCAGGATGAGGCGGCCTTCCGCGTCGCAGTTGAGAACTTCAACCGTTGTTCCGTCCTGGAGCTGGATGACATCCCCGGGCACGTATGCGTTTCCGTCCGGGCGGTTGTCGGTCGCCGGGATCAGGGCGATGGTCCGCACCGGCAGGTTGAGCCGGGCCAGGGCTATCATCACGCCCGCCACGGCGGCAGCGCCGGCCATATCCGTCTTCATCTCATCCATACTGTTGGGTGTCGGCTTCAGGCTCAGGCCTCCGGTATCGAACATTACCCCCTTGCCAACCAGCACCAGCGGTGATTCATTCACCGGGCTTTCGGGCTCCCAGGTCAGGATGACGAATCGGGGCGGGTCGATGCTTCCCTTGTTGACAGCCAGCAGACCGCCCATCTTCAGGGCCTCGATCCTGGCCTTGTCAAAGACTTCAACCGCCAGGCCCACCGCGGTTCCCACCCGCTTCAGCTCCTCGGCCAACCGGGGTGCGTTGAGCCAGGATACCGGTTCATTGACCAGGTTGCGGGCAAAGAAGACCGCTTCGGCTATCGACTGCAAGGTCTCAATGGCCACGCGATCACCCTCATAAACGCCCAGTTTCTTGAAAGTCAGCTCTTTGCCGACCGGCTTCGAGAAATATTTCAGGAATTGATAGCTGCCCAGCAGGATCCCCTCCAAGAGGCATTCGGCTAATCCGGAATCCTGATCACGGTTAACCAGCACCGCTTCCTCCCACTTAAGCCTTCCCGCCAGGGCGGTGATCTCGGCTCCGGCGTGGCGAAGGGATTCCATCAGGTCGGGACCGGCTTTTCCGGCTTCCGGTATCACCACCAGGTCCATACGGTCAAAATGGTTAACCTGAACGGTCCAAATGGATTCCTTGAAGCACTTTTTCAGGTAATCCCTTTGCAGTGGTGCCCAATCGAACGCCAGGGCACTGTCCGGACTCCCGAAAAAGAGGATCCGATTCAGCCCGGTTTCAATGGTATCGCAGTGGTATAGAGTCAGTGCCATCCAACGGGGGTATAAGCGCGTAAAGTTAAAAAAAACTGGGGCATACCGACGGTCAGCCTGACAATTGCCTAACTTGCGGGCCATAACAAGGGATGAATGAGTCGTTCGGAAGAATTACTGGGACAGGCGGTTAGTGGAAAGTTCCTCGATCGTGACGAGGCCCTCTACCTTTACGCTCAAGCCGGTGACGGGGAGTTGATGGAGGCGGCGCACGCCATCCGGATGAACATTCACCCGAAACCGGAGGTGGGCTGGATCATCGACCGGAACGTCAATATCACCAATGTCTGTGTTTCTTTTTGCAAGTTTTGCAACTTCTGCCGCAAGGGCACGGATGAGGATGCCTATGTCACCACCCTCGACCAGTACCGCGAAAAGATTGATTACCTGTTCCGTCTGGGCGGGCGCCAGCTGCTGTTGCAGGGGGGGATGCACCCCGGCCTTGGGCTCGGGTTTTATGCCGATCTCTTCAGCCGGCTGAAATCGGAGTATCCCGAACTCCGCCTGCACGCGTTAGGCCCGCCGGAGGTGGTTCATCTGGCCAAGATGGAAAAGACGGATTATCAGACTGTTCTGACAGAGCTGGTTAAGGCGGGCCTCGACTCCCTGCCGGGGGCCGGCGCGGAGATCCTCGTCGATCGGGTCAGGCAGGTGGTCTCCCGCGGAAAGTGCAGTGCAGGGGAGTGGCTGGAGGTGATGCGACTGGCACACCGGATGAACCTGGCCACCTCGGCGACGATGATGTTCGGGCACGTCGAGACGACCGGGGAGCGCATTGAGCATCTGTTCCGGATCCGCGAACTTCAATCCGAAAAACCTCCGGGCAGCCGTGGCTTTCTCAATTTCGTCCCGTGGCCATTTATGGACGAAGGGACGGTATTGCGCGAGCGGCTCGGGATCCGCAACACGGTTGATGCACGCACCTATATCCGCACCCTGGCGCTCTCCCGGATCATCCTCGCCAATGTTCCGAACATCCAGGCCTCCTGGCTGACCGTGGGGACATCCGTCGGGCAGGTTTGCCTGCACGCCGGGGCCAATGATTTCGGATCGGTGATGATAGAGGAGCACGTCGTCTCCTCGGCAGGGGCAAGCCACAGCCTTGACATAGAGGGGATCCAGGCGGTTATTCGTGAAGCCGGCTTTATCCCGCGCCAGCGGAACCAGCTTTTCGAGTGGGTGGACTAATCGGGGAAGGTGACGGTCTTCAGGATGCTTTCCACCTTTCTAATGTGGTTCCGCTTGTTCGATTTCGGAGCATAGACAAAACCGAAAGCCGTTACCACGCGGTCGCGCTTCTCATCCACAAACGACCAGGAGACGAACGGCCCGCCCATAAAGGCGCCTTCGTTCTCCTACA
>JAWOHI010000007.1:0-16335 GCA_046485255.1 Bacteroidales bacterium | reverse complement strand
GCTACTTTCCCCTAACAATCTGAAAATCAGTATAAATCTAAATACTCTTCAATGAAAAAAACGCTTTCCCTCCTGCTGGTGCTGCTGCTGGTCGGATCTGCTGCCTTTGCCCAGAAAAAGCTTGGTAAAGAGACCGATGCGCAAAAAACCGAGCGGATGGCCTGGTGGACCCACGATCGTTTCGGAATGTTCATCCATTGGGGCCTGTACGCCCTGCCGGCCAGGCACGAGTGGGTAAAAAACTACGAGCGATTGGACAACGAGGCCTATCAGAAATATTTTGACCTGTTCAATCCCGATTTGTATGATCCGGCCGAATGGGCCCGGATGGCGCGGATGGCAGGGATGAAATATGCCGTCCTGACCACCAAGCATCACGAGGGCTTTTGCCTGTTCGATTCAAAATACACCGACTACAAGGCCACCAATACGCCCATTGGGCGCGACCTGATCAAGGAATACGTGGAGGCTTTCCGTGCCGAGGGGTTGAAGGTGGGCTTCTACTATTCGCTGATCGACTGGCACCATCCCGATTATACGGTCGACCGGGTCCATCCGCAGCGGGCCACCACTGATGAGGAGTATGCAAAGCTCAATCAGGGCAAGGATATGCGTAAATATCGCGAATACCTGCACAATCAGGTGCGGGAGTTGCTGACCAACTACGGCAAGATCGACATTCTGTGGCTCGATTACTCTTTCCCCGGCAAGAACGGTAAGGGGCACGACGACTGGGCATCGGTGGAATTGCTCAGGATGGTCAGGGAGCTGCAACCCGGCATCCTGGTCAACGACCGGCTCGACCTGAAAGAGTATGCCGACGGGTGGGATTTCACCACGCCCGAGCAGTTCAAGGTGCCGGAATGGCCGACGATTGACGGCAAGCGAATTCCTTGGGAAACTTGCCAGACCTTCAGCGGCAGCTGGGGTTATCATCGCGATGAGATGACCTGGAAAGATTCGCGCCAGCTGCTTGGTTTACTGATCGAATCGGTCAGCAAGGGCGGCAACCTGTTGTTGAACGTAGGTCCCACCGCACGCGGGGCTTTCGATCACCGGGCGGTGGAGGCGCTGGCCTCGATGGGTGACTGGATGAAATACAACAGCCGCTCTATTTACGGCTGCACCCAGGCACCGGAGGAGTTTCAGGTGCCGGATCATTGTCTCTTGACTTATAACCCTCAGACTAACAGGCTATACCTGCATCTGCTGGAATATCCCCTTCAGAACTTCAGTCTGCCGGGATACAAGGGGAAAATCAGATACGCCCAATTTCTGCACGATGGTTCCGAGATTGCCATCACGGCGCCACAGGGGTACTGGATCAAGGTGGATGTGCGGGAGGATGATCTCAACCTGAAGCTGCCGGTGGTTAAGCCCCCGTTTGAGATCCCGGTGATCGAGCTGATCCTCGAATAGCGCGCGGATTTGTAACAATCGGGCCTCGCTGCAATCTAAACCTTATCAATCGGGCCTAGCCAATTCGACAATTATCGGTTTATATGAATGATATAATTGAAATTGAAGGGATTACCAAGACCTTTGGAGATCACGTCGCGGTGGACAACCTGGCCCTGCGTGTTCCGGAGCGGAGCATTTACGGCTTCATCGGGCCCAACGGATCGGGAAAAACCACCACCATCAGGATGATAATGAACATCCTTTATCCGGATCGGGGAACCATCCGGATATTTGGGAAGGAGCACACCGGGAGCCAGATGGCGAGGATCGGTTATCTGCCGGAGGAGGGTGGATTGTACCGCAAGATGCGGTTGCGCGAGCTGATCCAGTTTCACGGAGAGTTGAAGGGGGTGGCCAATACTGGCAAGGAGGCCGATTACTGGTTGGAGCGGTTCGACCTGGCTCCCTGGGCGAAGAAGAAGCTGGAGACCCTCAGCAAGGGGATGAGCCAGAAGGTCCAGTTCATCGTCACGATCATCGACCGGCCGGAGGTCATCATCCTGGATGAGCCGTTCAGCGGTCTTGATCCGGTCAATGCGGAGCTGATCCGGGAGGTGATCCTGGACCTGCGCAAGGGGGGTGCCACGGTGATATTCAGTACGCACGATATGGGCGTGGCGGAGAAGATGTGTGATTTCATCTTTATGATCTACCGTGGGAAGAAAGTGCTTGACGGCACGCTGCAGTCCATCCAGGAACAGTTTGGGGAGGACACGATCCGGATTTCAACTTCAGACGGGCAGGCTGTCCTTGGGGGAGTCGAGGGGATCGACCGTGTCAATGATTTTGGCCGACTTCAGGAGATCAGGCTCAAGCCGGGCACCGATCCGCAGTCGGTCCTGGCCGGTTTATTGGCCCGTAACCGACTGACCCGCTTCGAGATCACCTCGCCTTCGCTGGAGGACATCTTCATCCGCATTGCCAAACCGCAAAAGAATGACCACAATGAATAGGACACTTGTCATCGCAAAGCGCGAATATGTAGCTGCCGTCCGGACCAGGGGATTCTTGATCACGATCCTGCTCCTGCCCATATTTATGGGTGGCAGTTTTATCGTGATGGCCCTGACCCGCGACAAGGTTGACCTCACGGATAAGCGGATTGCCGTGGTTGACCAGTCGGGGTTGGTGGGTCAGCACCTGGTTGAGAGTGCCGAATGGCGCAACAATGGCATCCTGGATACGATCACCGGGGAAAAGAGGGCGCCGGCCTATTTTATCGAGCTGATTGACTATGATAAGGCCGATCCGTCGGGCCAGAAGCTGTTGTTGTCGGATCGTGTCCGGGGGAAAGAGATCTACGCCTTCCTGCATATTGGGCCGGAGGTCCTTCATCCGGTTCCCGGGGACGAGGCATCGAGGGTGTTCTACTTTTCGGAGCAGTCGCTGATGGATGAGACCAGGAACTGGATCGGTTACATCCTCAATGAAAAGATCCGACAGATCCGGGTGGCGGAGTTAGGGCTTGATTCCAAGCAGGTTAGCGATCTGTTTAATTACCTTAACCTGGAGAAGATGGGGTTAAGCCGGGTGGATAGTCGGACGGGGGATATCCGGGAGGCCAGGAAGTCGAACGAGCTGGAGGCGATCATCGTGCCTTATATACTTATGTTTCTAATGTTTATGACCATTATGATGTCTGCAGTGCCATTGCTCACCGCCGTGATGGAGGAGAAGAGCGAGCGGATCGCGGAGGTTTTGCTGGGGTCGGTCTCGCCGACGCAGTTCATGATGGGCAAGGTGATGGGGGGGTTAGGGGTTTCGCTGACGACCACCATCATTTACCTGTTGGGTGGCATATTGATGGTCAATCAGTTTGATTTGGGCGAGATCATACCGTATTCGGTCCTGCCCTGGTTTTTTGTATATATGTTTCTCAACATCATTATGGTAGGAAGCATTTTTGCCGGACTTGGATCGATGTGCAATGATTCCAAGGATGCCCAGGCCATTCAGTTTCCGGCGATGTTGCCCTTGATCTTGCCGATGTTTCTGCTGATGCCGGTGATTCAGAATCCCTTGGGGGGGTTGGCCACCTGGGCTTCCCTGTTTCCGCCCTTTACGCCGATGTTGATGTTGGTTCGTCAGGCAATGCAGGTGACCATCCCCATTTGGCAGCCCATTGCCGGGTTGGCCGGGGTGGTCCTGTTCACCATTTTTTCGGTATGGGTTGGGGGTCGCCTGTTCCGTTCCAACATCATTTTGCACGGCCGCAGGCCGAAGCTTGGGGTGCTGGTGCGGCAGGTTCTTAAATAGAGTTGTCAACTCTTAAGAGTTGTCATCTTTTTTCCGTTTCAGGTTATTCTCTGCATCTATATCTGCAAGTTCAACTAAATCTGATTGCTATGAGCAGAATAGATCCATTGCAGTATGGTAAGATTTACCATATTTATAACCGCGGGGTGAATAAAATGACCATTTTTCGCACCCAGAGAAATAACGAGTATTTTCTTAAGCTTTACTTCGAACGCATTGGCCCAATTGTAGATACATATGCCTGGTGCCTGATGGGAAATCATTTTCACCTGATGGTTCGAATCAAATCCCTGCCAGAAATATTCAGGGAGTTGTCATCTACTATGTCACCTGACAAATTGCAAAAGTTCAATCCTTCCAGACATTTTGCCAATTTCTTCATTGCTTATGCGAAATCCTTTAATAATGAGGAGAAACGGAAAGGAGCGCTGTTGGAGCGGCCGTTTTGCCGTAAGGAGGTTGATAACCTGAATTATTTCAAGGACTTGGTGGTTTATATCCATCGTAATCCCGTCAAGAGCGGAATTGTCAGACATCCAAGAGATTACGAGTGGTCCTCTTACAATGATTTCTTCACCGTCAACCCGACAGGGTTGTCAAAGGATTTCGTCCTGAGCTGGTTTGATTCGACGATAACCTTTAAGAGTTGTCATCGGAAGGAACAAGAAATCAATGGGTTGGGAGATTATTTGTTTGAAGGCGAAGAGTTGTCAACTCTTAAGAGTTGACAACTCTTTGATTTCCCCCACCGCCTCCACCGCCCGATCCACCTCCTCCTCCGTGGTGAATGGCCCGAGACTGAGCCGCACCGTGCCGTGAATCTTGTCGGTGCCGAGCCCGACGTGGACCAGCGGGGCGCACTGGAGGCCGGTGCGACTGGCAATGTCGTAATCCACGTCGAGGATCGTGCCCACATCTCCGGAGTCCATCCCCTTGATATTGAAGCTGAGAACCGGGTTGTGCCGGTCGGGATGATCGGCGCAGTAGGTGATGACGCGATCCATACCCTGAAGGGCTTTCCGCAGCTTGTCCCACAGGACCATCTCCCGCCGGTGAAGGTTCTCGATGCCCTGCTCCAGGACCCATTCAACCCCGGCCTTGAGTCCGGCCACCCCCACAATGTTGAGGGTGCCGCACTCCAGCCGGTAGGGGAACTCCTCAAGGTGGGTCTCCTGGGCGGAACGCACACCCGTGCCGCCATAGCGGGTGTATCGGATCGGCACGCCTTCGTTCACATAACTGCCGCCAATGCCGGTGGGGCCCATCAGGCACTTATGACCGGTAAACACCAGGACATCAATACCCATTGCCTTGATGTCGATCGGCACCGCCCCGGCACTCTGACTGGCATCGACCACGAACAGCGCACCGGAATCCTTGCAGATCCTCCCGATCTCGGCAACAGGCTGGATGGTCCCGATGACGTTGGAACAGTGGTTGACCACCACCATCCGGGTGTTGGGGCGAAGGGCTTTCCTGATATCATCCGGATCCACGTAGCCAAACCGGTCGAAGCCAACGCGGCTGACCTGGATCACTCCATCCATCTCCAGGTGGTATAACGGCCTGAGAACGGAGTTGTGCTCCAGCATTGTGGTAACCACGTGATCACCCGGCCGCGCCAGCCCCTGGATCACCATATTGAGCGAATCGCTGGCGTTGTAGCTGAAGGTGAGCCGGTTGTAGTCGTCACCATTGAACAGGCCGGTCAACAGCTTGCGGGTATTGGTTACCACCTCCTCTGTCTCGATGGCGGCATCAAAACCCGAACGGCCAGGATTGACGCCGTGCTTCCGGTAAAAACTACACATAAAATCATACACCACGTCGGGCTTCGGATAGGTGGTGGCTGAATTATCCAGGTAGATCATTTTGGTTGGAAATTTGATGATTAAATAAGGGCATCGGCCGTGATCTCGGCGATGGTCTTGATCTGCACGTTCAGTTTATTGGCAATGGTGATCTGCATCAGCTGATCGACGCAGTTATGGCAGGGGGTGACGACGATTTCGGCGCCGGTGGCCCTGATCTGCTCGGCTTTCAGCTTGCCGGTGGCCATCCTCCGGTCGTTGTATTCACTCATCGCCAGGTGGCCTCCGCCGCCTCCGCAGCAGAGGTTATCGGTGCCGTTGGGGTTCATCTCCACGAAGTTGGTGCAGACAGCCCGCAGGATCTCCCGCTGCTGATTCAGGATCCCGCCGCCCCTGACCAGGTTGCAGGGGTCGTGGAGAGTTACTTTCTTTTGATTTTTTTCCGGATCGGCTTTTATCCGGCCCGATTTCAGGTAATCGTGGATCAGTTCGACGGAGGTCAGCACTTCGAACGGAAAAGCGTGGCCCAGGTAGTTAGGTGCCTCCCAGCGGAAAGCCCTCGATCCGTGCCCGCATTCGGCCAGGACGCACCTCCGGGCTCCCAGGAGGCTCATCTCCTCCTCCAGGCGCTGCCCGATCACTGCCGCCTCCTCATCGTTGCCCGAAAAATAGGCGTAGTTGGTCACGTCATACATCCGGTCCGACAAGGTCCAGCTCTCCCCGGCCATATGGAAGATCCTGGCCATTGCCGAGATCGACAACGGAAAAAACTTGGGTTCCCGGGGATTTAGCGTGTAGAGCACCTCTTTCCCGCTGACATTCAGGGGGATCGAGGCGGTGTCATCGCCCAGGTCGTCGCGAAGGTCATCCTCCAGCCACCGGATCGTATCATCCAGCTCCTCAACCGGGATGGCCATATTGTTGCCAGTCTGCAATGCCGCATCAACCGTGGATTGCAAAGAGGCCGGAACCAGCCCCATATTTGCGAGCATCGTCCGGCCGGCACGTACGAGGTGGCTGATATCGACCCCGACAGAGCAGTGGAGCGTACATCGGCCGCACATCGTACAGGCGCCAAAGAGCAGGTCGATCATCTCAACGGCCGTCTGCTCGTTGAGGTCACGGGCGTGGATCAATCCCGGGACTATTTTACCGGTCCAGGTGAAGTATCGCTTATAGATGGATGCCACCAGGTCGGCCTTTCGGGCCGGAACGAAACGCTCGTCACCCGTGGCCAGGAAAAAAATGCAGCTTTCGGCACAGAGCCCGCAGTGGACGCAACTGTTCAGGTAGGTCAGCATCCTGCTGTCGAGCAGGTGGTTAAGGGCCATCAGGCCTTTGTCGATCGTCTCTTTTTCCAAGGTGCTCATTCGGTTCTCTTTCTGTCCGGCCAAACGCCCCGTCGCCCGTAGAACAGTCCCAGCTGGTACCTGGCGGCGAAGAAGTAAACCAGATGCTTCAGTTTTCCTAATGGCAGATACAAAAACAGGATGGCTGCCGTCAGGAAATAGGTTATCTCCAGCGGCCGGCCCCAGATCAGCAGGGCGATCGTGGCCAGCTGGAGGAGGGTCACCAGCCCGTTTGAAAGGTAGTCATCAGGATTGGAGAGAACCCTGAGTTTTCTCACCATCATCCTCTTTATCAGGATAAATATCCCTGCTGCTGCCGATAGCGCCAGGAAGCCGGTGATGACTCCTGCCGGAAAACCGCCAGGAACCCGGCCGGCCAGGGCGAAGGGCAGCAGGATGATCGCGGTGAAGGTGCCCGCGTGGTAGAGCAGTCCTGCCGCATAGGTGGGAAGGTGGAGGTAGGCCGACTCCTTTTTGGAGGGGCTCATTGCCCCGGTGAAAGAATAGGCGATTCCACGGGCCTCGGATCCGGCCGGCCTGGCATAATCGGTTGGTTTGCCCAGCCTGATCAATTTGATGAAATGAGTAATGCAGCTACCCGCCGCAAAAAGCAGCGCTGCCAGGGCAATCCAATGGTACCAGTTCATTGAGGGGAGATCAGACGCATCCGTCCGGCTTTGGCAGCCCGGCCACCCGGCAGGCGCCGCGTGCCGGCCCGAGGGGGAACAACTCATATATCTCCCTGAGCTTGAGCCCGGTCTCCTGGCAGATAGCCCGCACCATCGGGGCCATCCCTTTCTCGAGCCAGTTGCGGCGGATCAGCCTGACAATGGCCCAGTGCTTTTCGTTCATCTCGGAGATCCCGTCGTGGGCGGCAAAAAGTTGGGCGACTTCATCATTCCAGATCGTCGGATCAGACAGAAAGCCGTCGCCGTCAACCTCAAAGGTTCTTCCCTGAATGTCTATGGTTGGCATATGAATAAACGGTTTAGCCGGGATAGCCCCGGTGCCGAAAGATAGAAAAAAGAAGGATAACCGGAAATGCGATCAGTCAATATTGAACCAGGGGGCGACTGCTCCGCTCCGGTCCTCCGGCTCGCTCTTGTGCCTGAATTCGTTGGTGCGGTTGTTGTAAAGGTAGTCCTGTCCCCAGACTTGATGGTTGGCCTGGATTTCCTGCAGTGCCCGGACGATTTCCCGGATCTCACGGGTGGTCATCGTCGGGTGCAGGGAGAGCCGCACCCAGCCGGGCTTCAGCGACAGGTCGCCGTGGCTGATCAGCTCCGTGATCCGGTGGGAATCGTCGTAGCTCACGTTCAGGAGGTAGTGGCCGTAAGTTCCCGCGCAGGCGCATCCGCCGCGCACCTGGATGCCGTAGCGATCGGAAAGGAGCTTGACGAGGAGGTTGAAATGGATCCCCTCAATGTAAAAAGAGATGATTCCCAGCCGTTGAGTCACCTTGCCGGCCAGGATATGCAGTCCGGGAATCCGCCGCATCTCCCCGAAAGCGATTTCAAGCAGTTCATCCTCACGGGCGCGCATCTTCTCAACGCCCATCCGCTCCTTGAGGCGAATGGCCATAGCGGCCCTCATCGCCTGGAGAAATCCCGGGGTGCCCCCATCTTCGCGTAACTCAATGTCATCGATGTACTTGTACTCCCCCCAGGGGTTGGTCCAGTCGACTGTACCCCCGCCGGGGTTATCGGGTGTTTGGCTGTTATACAGCGAGGCATCAAAGACCAGCACGCCAGATGAGCCTGGCCCGCCGAGGAACTTGTGGGGCGAGAAATAGATCCCGTCGAGCTTCTCCATCGGATCGGCCGGGTGCATATCGATCTTCACATAGGGTGCCGAAGCGGCAAAGTCGATGAAACAGATCCCGCCGTGCTCGTGCATCAGCCTGGCCATCTGGTGGTAGGGGGTCTCGATCCCGGTGACGTTCGAGCAGGCTGTGAAGGCACCGATCTTCAGCTTGCGGTCTTTATACTCCAACAGCTTGTTCCTTAGTTCGTCCAGAGAGATCAGCAGGTCGGGGTCGGGATCGAGCAGGACCACGTCGACATTGGATTCGTACCAAGACATATGGTTCGAGTGGTGCTCCATATGGGTGAGGAAGACCACCGGCTTCTCCGAGCAGTCGAGACATTCGGCCCCGGACAGCCGGCCGCAGGTGCGTAGCCCCAGGATCCGCTGCAGCTTGTTGACCACGGTGGTCATCCCCGAGCCGGCCGTGAGGATGACGTCATTCGGCCCGGCATTGACGTGCTTTTTGATCAGCTGGTGGGCGTAGTGATAGGCCTTGGTCATCAGGGTGCCCGATTCGCTGGCCTCCGTATGGGTATTGGCTACCCAGGGGCCGATCACCCGGAGCATCCGCTTTTCGATCGGATCATACAGGCGGCCGCTGGCGATCCAGTCGGCATAGATCATCCGCCGCCGGCCGTAAGGCGACCGGTAGGATAGGTTGTAACCTACTGTCTTTCTGCGAAATGAATCGAAATAGCGTTCCAGTTTGGTTTTGCTCATAGTGCTCGGAACCAGGACGCCAATTTAGAAATTATTCGCGGATTCCACGGATGACTTCCGAGAGCCACTCCCGGTGCGGGTCTATTGATTGATAGTTTTGTTACTTTTCGGATTAATGTCATCGACCACTGCCAGAATGGTACAAAACAGTTTACCCAAACCTAAAGAAGAAATGAATGCTGGTGCCCCAAAGCGCCCTCCCGTTCTTTCCTGGAGGGCCGTCGGGGAGGAGGATAACCGTGAGATGCTTGACATCCTGCTGGATTCCCCGATGGAGTCGGACGGGCTCAGCGTGTGCCTCGACCGCACGCCGGATATTTTTGCGGTGCCCAAACTTTTTTTCGACTCCTACCGGAGTTATGGATTCCTTATGGACAACCGCTTGGTGGGATTTGTGATGATCTGTCGCAAAACATTGTACGTCAATGAGATTCCTCGTGAAATCGGATACCTTGCCAATCTCTATGTCCGAAAGGAAGCCCGCAAAAGGGGCTGGCTCTACAAGGTATCGGAGCCGCTGTTCAAGGAGGCCCTGGAGGAAATCGGCCTGGGGTACGCCACCACCCTGAGGGGGAACCGGAACACCGAACCGATGATCGGCAGGCGGATCAGCATAGAGCTGCGTGCTATCGGGAGACCAGCCAATGATTGTTTCGTAACTCCAATCAGAGACCTGATGCACCTGAGAACCATCCACTCTGGCAATAAACGCACTATTGATGGTGCCATTCCCCATCCCGATATAAGCGATCTGCGCTCCATCCGGCGACCAGTGGATATTGAATCCAGACGCATTGGGAAGCGCCCGGTCAGCCTGCGAGTTGACATCAACCAGGTGAATGCCGTTATCTTGGGCAGAATAAGCCACGGTATTGCCATCCGGTGAAAGAGCGCCCCAGTTACCGTTCATCGTCACCACCTGCCGCCCGCTCCCATCCAGGTTGTACAGCGCCAGCCCCCATGTGCCGGTGTCGGCTAGTTTTTCAAAGAACAGCGCTGTACCATTGGCGAAGTCCGCCGGCGCTGGCTGAAGCTGCGCCAGGGAGTCTACGGTCAGGCATAATCCGAGTTGGGGAGTGGGGATGGCAGGCAAGTCGGTGCGGATCGTCTCCGGCGTCCACTGCGCCTGCCAAAACTGCGTGTCACTCGCCAGCATCAAGCCAGAAAAGATGATCTTAAGGCTGCCCGTGGGTAGTTCGGTGTAACTGACACTCCGATTGATCAGTCCCTGCCCGTCACCCCCACCACCGCCGCCAACAGGCGTATAGCCCTCGATCTGCACGCTCAGACCGGCAATCTCACCGTCCGTTTCGAACCGAAACGCGTAGGAATTGCTTGCATCAGTGGTAATCGAGGCCAGGAAAAAGGTATGCCCCGCCAGATCGATTTCTTGATTTAGCAACCACTCCTGCCCAGGCAAAGGGGCAACGCCAGTGTCGAAAACGATCTCTGCCGTGGCATTCGTTTCGTCAGGCGTGATGATTTTCCCTGGAATTTCTATGGTCAGCGGAAAAGCCAGCCCAGCAGATTCGATCTGGAAGGAAAACGGCTGATCGCCTTGTTCGAGGTACAGCAGCTCGTATTCGTCAATATCCTGAGGGTAGGTATAGCCAACCTTTTGATCATTCGCATCACGAATGACCGCAGGGGCCCACACCTGAATGGATTGGCCGCTACCGAGTTGTGCTCGTACTGCACCAACGAGGATATATCCATTGCCCGTCTCGATAACGCGTTCCACCGACACCGCAATCGTCTGTATCGGTGCGGGGGTGATCGTTTCTTGCACACCTTCAATGGATGGGCTCGGAGTGGGGGCTTGTCGGGTAGCGAGAGTGACATCGATGACGGGCATCACGGTCAGGTCTGGTGGGGCAGGCACAAAGCGCAGCAGCAGTTCCCAGTTTTCCGGTGTTTTGCCCGGCAAGGCGTTAAAGATACACGGGATGATGAAGGTGGCCTCGTCGGTTCCGGATGGCGCAGGCTCATAGTCATTATCGATACGAGCAAGCTGTGTGCCGTCGGGAAGTCGCAGATATTCTTGCGTGGTGCATCCCATCACATCTTCACGATCGGGGTAGGCCGAACCAGGCACGCCAAAGATGCGGTATTCGATATGGGTCTTATCCCCGGTCAGGATCGCTGAAGTTACCGTGATGGATATCTCGTCGCGGGTGACCGTCACTGGTTCAGCCAGCACCCAGATTGGCGCGCTTTGATCCACGATGCCAACCCCAGGGATGTAACCAAACAGCCCGCGCATCGCGGCAAGAACGCGTTGCGGGCCAACCAACAGGATGCTGACCACAAGCACAGCAATGGCAAATGCTGCGATCCAGGCAGGTCGCCGGAAGAAAGGCCGGTTTACCCCAGATCGGGAGGCTGCCTGCTGCGCCAGGCGTGCATGTAAGCTTTTCACAAACTCTTCGCGGGCCGCAGGGGTTGCCACCGCGGAGCGGATTTCTTCCTCAAATTGGGGAGTGGGGGTCAGATCAGACATGAGCATCCTCTAGCTGAGCTTTTAGCCGGGCCAGCAGCCGGTAGAGTGTCTTTTTGGCCGTGTCTTCCTTTTGGCCGAGCAAATTCCCGATTTCAGCAAAGCCTAACTCAGCCACGTAGCGCAAGCGGATCAACTCTTGCTCATCTTCGGGCAAAGCGCTGATCAACCTCGACAAAGCAGCGGTCCGTTCCGTATGGATCACCTGCTGCAACAAGTTGGCATCCACGGGAATATGCTCTGCTTCGTCAAGTGGGGCTTCCTTACGCTGCTTGCGGAAATAATCCATGGCTTTGTTGCGAGCAATGGAGAATAGCCAGCTTGCGAAATAACCATCGTGACGATATTTAGGCAAGCGCTCTAAAGCTGCCAGGAAGGTCTGTGCCGTCGCATCTTCCGCTTCAGGGATGCTGCCAATGCGGCTGTATAAGTACCGGAAGACGGGCTGTGCATACAGCAAGTACAAATCCCCAAACATCCGTGGATCTTGTTTGGCTGCTGCGACGATCTGCGCAAGCTGCTTTTCTGCCGGTTGGGGTTTTTGTTTTATTGTCATCGTTCCTTCAACCATGAGTTTCCTTTTTCCCGGGTATCGTGAATTTGAGCTCTACAAGTAAATCGCACAAATCGAGAAAAAGGGACAGATATTTTGAGCCCAAAATTGCTTGGCCAATTATCCGTGACAGGATTATAATCTCTTCAGACTTTGCGCACCCCCTGGGCGGGCGCGTTTTTGTTTAACCGGGCGCATCCCCCTCTGGGGCGGTGCGCCTTTTTGATTCCTGCCCAGGAGGCGCTGCTTGAACTACTCAATCCAATCCATCATTCCCATCCTCGTCGCCGCCGCATGTGCGGCAGTCATCGTGTCCGTCCTGCTGAGCTGGCTGCTCGGCCGCCGGCCATCTTCGGAGGCGCTGCTGCGCGATTTCGGCTCGCCGCAAGCGCAGGCCGCGGTCGCCGATGCCCGCAGCGGCAGGTGAATCAATCGTTGAAGCGATGCTAATCACCTGGCAAATCTAAGATAGACAGCCCCGGCAACCTGCACCGGGGCTAGATTTTTAAAGCATCGACAACTGCCCTTCCACGGCAGCGGCCTTCTTCCCCCCGTTCCTGCCCCTCTCCATCTGCCGCACCGTCAGCCACTCTGCCCAGGTGCATAGTTCGATTTGCGCACCCTGGCGAAATGATCGTATACAACCGCCAAAAGCCGTGCTATAATGATGCTAACAGGTCATTATGACCTATTAGAAGGAGTCTTTCGATGATCACCATCAGCGTAGCCGATGCCAAAGCGCGCTTTTCCGAGTTGATCAGCCGCGCCGCCTCTGGCGAGCGCTTCATCATCCGCCGCCGTGAGCGGGATGTGGCCGTGCTGATCAGCCCGGGCGACCTGGAGCGCCTGGAGCGCGCCTCGCTAGCCGCCCGCCGCCTGGCGCTGGCCCTGGGTCAAAATGAGGCCCTGCTGCGAAAGGTGGAGCGCCGCGAGGCCCACCCGGCCATGGCTGCCTTCGGCCTGTGGCGCGAGGAGCACGACCTGGCTGCCCTGGCCGAAGAGATCGCCGCGGAGCGCTCCGAATCCCCTGCCCGCCCTGAGGTCGATCTATGAAGATCCTCGACAGCGATCACTGTGTGGCGCTGCTGCGCGGCCTGCTGGACCTGGAGGGCTTTGCCTCACCCGATGAAGAGCTGGCCGTGACGGCGGTCAGCGTGGGCGAACTGGCCCACGGGGCGCACAAATCGCAGCGCGCCGCCGATAACCTGGCCCGCCTGGATGTGCTGCTGGCCGCGCTGATCATCTTGCCCTACGATGAGCGCGCCGCGCGCCAGTTTGGGCTGCTCAAAGCTGCCCTGGAGCAGCGCGGCGAGCGCCTGAGCGACCTGGATTTGCAGATCGCCAGCATTGCCCTGGCTGAGGATGCCCCCCTGGTGACCCATAACCAGGCCCATTTCCAGCGCCTGGCCGCTCTGGCCACCCTGCGCCTGGAAGACTGGCTGTAAGCGCACGGGGGGTGCCCTCCGCCCAGAGCATCTGCCGCCGGGGACTTCCCAAAAACCTTCTTGGAATCTCTCGCTTTTTCGGTTATAATTCCCCCGCTGTGGTGCCTGTAGCTCAATGGCAGAGCGCTTGACTGTGGATCAAGTTGTTGAGGGTTCGACCCCCTTCAGGCACCCTTTCTTTCCTCCCTGACCCACCTTGTGTGGGTCTTTTTTTCCGGCAAGTCATTCGTGCTTTTCCGTGTTAAAATTGTACAAACAACTCTCCGTTTGCATTCACAGGATCAATCCAGAAGTTAGTGTGCCGCCCGAAGGAGGCGAACATGTCCCGTTGCAAAGTTCACTGGGGGCCTGGCATGATCTTTCTTGTGCTCCTGGTGGGGCTGGCTGGATGCCAAACCGCTGAGGAGGCGCCGCAGGAAATTCACATTGGGCTGGTGGCGTATCTGGAGGGAGATTATTTACCGCACTCCGGCCAACCGACGGTCAACGCGGCCAACCTGGCGATTGAACCCATCAACGCCGCGGGGGGTCTGGAAGTGAATGGACAGCGCTACCCGATCCGCTTGGTCATCGAAGGAATCGAGGACAATTCCCAGTTAGCGGTCACTGCCGTCAGGCAATTGATCAATCAGGAAAATGTGTCTGTGGTGATCGGGCCGCAGTTCAGCTCCGACGCCATTCCAGCAGGCGCGATTGCCGAGGAAGCCAAAGTGCCGCTCATCTCACCGATGGCTTCTAACCCAGATGTCACCATCGGGCGGAACCATGTTTTCCGCATTGGCTTCATGGATGATTTTCAAGGCCGCGCTGTGGCGCTGTTTGCTTACAACGAACTGAATGCCCGGCGGGCTGCCCTGCTGTACGATGTGGCTGATGCCTACTGCCGCGGCGTTGCAGGCGTTTTCCAGCAAACTTTTCTGGAAGCCGGTGGGCAGGTGGTTGCATCTGAGGTGTATATCAGCGGCGATGAGGATTTCTCTGCCCAGTTGCAGCGCATTTTGGAGCAGCAGCCCGATATCCTCTTCCTGCCCAACTATGCAGAAGACGTGCTCTTGCAAGGGCAGCAAGCACGCGCCGCCGGCCTGGATGTGCCGCTGCTGGGCAGTGATGGCTGGAGCATCACCGCACTGGGCAACGCGCCCGAATTTGAGGGCGCTTACCTGTCCGGGCAATGGTCAGACCAATCGCCCGATCCAGTCAGCCAGGCATTTGTTACCCTATATGAAGAAACGTATGGAAAAATTCCCAACGCCAGCGCCGCGCTGACATATGATGCATTCAACCTGCTTTTCCAGGTGATCCAGGCTCAGGGCAGCTTTACCCCACAGGCCATCGCCGAGGGTCTGTACACACTTGGCCCCTACCACGGAGTCGCCGGCACGATCGATTACCAAACCAGCGGCGATCCGGTGAAAAGTGTCATCATCCTGCAAATCAGGAATGGCAAGGTCATCTTTTACCAGTCGATCGAGCCTTAACGGTACGGGAGCACTCAAAAGTTGTTAGTTTTATTGGGGGGTGTGCGGGCGGCGGATGCCGCCCGCACACCCCCCAATAACAACATTTTTATGCACCTAACGGTACAGCCTGCCGAAAAACCAAACCTCCCCGTGCTATAATCAGAGCCAGCCCTGGCCCCTGCGCCGGGAAATCTGATGCTCAGGAGAAAAAAACATGAAAGCCAGACCCCTCACCCCCAGCGTGGACTGGGTGGGCGCAGTGGATTGGGAACGCGGCCTGTTCGATGCCCTCATCCCCCTGCCCGACCGCACGTCCTACAACGCCTACCTGGTGCGCGGCAGCCATAAGACCGCCCTGATCGACGCCGTAGACCCTACCCTGCTGGACGTGCTGCTGACGCGCCTGGAGGGCGTGGAAAAGATCGACTACATCATCTCCCTGCATACCGAGCAGGATCACTCCGGCGGCTTGCCAGCCGTGCTGGAGCGCTACCCCCAGGCACAGCTGCTGGCCAGCCCCAAGGGCAAGGAGAATCTCTCCACTCACCTGCCCATCCCCGCCGAGCGCATCCAGGCCGTGCAGGATGGCGAGACGCTCTCACTGGGCGATAAAACCCTGCGCTTTATCCACATCCCCTGGGTACACTGGCCCGACACCATGGCTGCCTACCTGGAAGAAGAGAAAATGCTCTTCTCCACCGATTTCTTCGGCTCACACCTGGCGACCTCAGATCTGTTCGCTTCAGCCAACGAGGCTCGCGTCTACGAGGCCGCCAAGCGCTACTACGCCGAGATCATGATGCCCCTGCGCAACATGGCGCAGAAGAACCTGGACAAACTGTCGGGCATCGATATGGCCTTCATCGCCCCCAGCCACGGCCCCATTTATGACCGCCCGGCGCTGATCCTCGATGCCTATGCGAAATGGATCTCCGGCCCTTATCGCAATGTAGTGCTCCTGCCTTTCGTCTCCATGC
>JAWOHI010000357.1:0-3083 GCA_046485255.1 Bacteroidales bacterium | reverse complement strand
AATGATGTTAGGGATCCCGGCTTTCGCCGGGATGACAGTATTGATAAGAAACTTAGGGTTAAGCAACATATTGACCGCGGGGATGACCAGCAGGGCGCCAACCAGGCAGCAGAAGATCGAAACCAGCATCATCAGCCCAAAGAAACGGATGGGGTTGAAGGTGCTGAAGAGCAGTGGTGAGAAGCCGACCATCACCGCCAATGCATTGAAACAGATGGCTTTGCCTGTCGTGGACAGGGTGGTGATGACCGCCTGCGAGGGGTTGAGGCCGGTCTGGGCTTCCGCACGCTGACGCCAGAGATACTGGACGGAGTAATCAACGCCGCACCCGATCATCACCGAGGTGATCAGGACCGTCGCCGGGTCAAACGGGATACCCAGCCATCCCATCATTCCGAACAGGATGATGCAGGCCATCCCCAATGGCACCAGGACAATCAATCCGGCTGAATAGGTCCTGAATATCAGCCCGACCAACAGGCACACCACGATGATCGCGAAAGCCGAGGATCGCCATTGCCCCTTGACCAGGCTGTCGGTCAGCTCTGCCGATATGAGTCCAATGCCGCCGATCATCTCCACGTTGGGGTCATCCTTTGTCATTTTCTTGATCTCCCTCGACAGCTCCAGGACCGTGCCGCTAGAGGCCTCATCGATCCTGACCATCAGCTGGGCGTGCTCGTAATTGAAGTCCACGAGCTGTTCGAAGTCCGACGGGTCGCCCGACAGGGAGTAGAGCTCCAGGTACTGGGCGACGCCCTCCCGGGTTTCTGGAATGCGGTCATAATTAGGATCATTCGGCGGGAGGAGGGCTGTGCTCATCAGCCTGATCACCGAGGCGATGGACATCACCTGCCCCACACCCTGCTTTTCAACGATCTTCTGCTCATAGTCGTCCATTCGGTTCAGCAGCTCAGGATCCTTGATGTCGCCGGTGAACAGGATGGAGATGCTCTGCGATCCCCCGAAATGCTCGTCGATCAGGTTAGCAGTCAACCTTACCGGGTTGTTTTTTTGGAAAAAGTTGACCGTGTTGCCCTCCACCGTAAGCCGAAGGATCCCGCTTCCTACCAGGAGGGTGATGATGACCATCACTGTGAGATATAGTGCCGGCTTTCGCGTGACCGACCGTCCTGTCTTGGTGAGCAGCCGTTCGAGCGGACCGGTGTGGGGCTTGTTGGCGGTGACCCTTATTTTTGAGCGGGGCATCAAGGAGAGCAGCGCCGGGATGAAGGTAAGGCTGATCACCACGGCGAGCCCGATCCCGATGGCAGCCAGCACGCCCACCTGTTTGGCCGGAATGATAATGTGGGCCAGCAAACCGAGTATGCCCGCGATGGTGGTCAGGGCGCACAGCAGAATCGGCTTGTCGAGCGATTTCGACAGGGTCGCCAGCAGGGCAGGGGTGGAGATGGAGGGATTGTGTTTGATGATCTCCAGATATTTGTTAACCAGGTAGATGCCATAATTATTACCGATGGCGATCAGCATTATCGGTAAAAGGACCGTCACCAGGGCAAACTTCCAGCCGATCAGCGGCATCAGCCCCACGGTGATCAGAATGGACATAAATACGACCGACAGCGGCAGAAACACCCCCTTGAAATCCCTGAAGGAGAGGAAAAGGATCAGGAGAATGAGCACTATGGCCAGCGGTAGAAGGTATTTCAGATCCTTCATTATATTTGCCGTAATGGATTCTGCTACAACTGGATAGCCTCCAATCTGAACGCTCCCCGGTCCCGGGGAGCTCTCTACCAATTCGTCGATTGCCTGCATCAGCAGCTTGTTGTCGGTCTCTTTTTTGAGTGAACCGATGATCGCCGCGTAACGGAAATCCTCCGAAATCACGGTGCCCATCACCAGATCATTGCTTTTGAGGATTTCACGCAGTTCCTCCTTCTCTCCGGAGCTGGTTGGGATGAAGGGTATGGCGGGATCCACCACCATCATTCCTTCTAAACCTTTGATATCCTGCAAAGTGAACAGGGACATCGACCGCTCGATCATTTCCAGTGATGAGAACCCCGACTCGATCCGGCTGAGTCTGTTGAGGACATCGCCCTCAAGGACATCCTCAGCCCCAAGCAGGATCACCACCATATCGCTTCCGCCGAAGAGCTCCTCCATCCGGTCGGTGTTCACCTTCGAGGGCATCCGATCCGGGATGAGTGATTTAATGTCGGGCTCAATGCGAATGGAGGGGATCGCGAGTCCGAATGCCACGGCTACCACCACCGTCAGGATGATGATCGGCCACCGGAACTTCAACAGGAGGATGTTTTTCATTGTCTCAGCTTGTATTGAACGGTTATAACCACCCGGTTTAACCCTGGCAACACCTTGAAAGTCAGTTTTTCATAGTCAGGTTTGGAAAACAGGGGCTTCTGGTTGTTGGAGAAGCCGAATCCCTCCTTCGGTATTCCAATCCTCGTATATTCCATATTTCCTGATCCGTTCTCGTCGTCGAGCAGGCCCAGTACATAGGTGCCCGGTGCCAGCCCGTGGATGACCGCCGTCAGCCTGCCATCATTCAATGAGTCTTTGGAGACCGGGCAGGTCCGGAAAGGCTTGTAGGGATATTGGCCGGGATCGGAGTAGACCGAAACCAGGATCCGACCCTTATCGCTTCTCACCTGGCTGATTGTCACCTCCAGGACCGGCGCTTCCTGGGGCGTGCCCAGGCCGAACAGCAAAAGGGGCAGCAATGCAATGGTTTTCATCGTTAAAAGCTGGCTTTGAATTCGATAAACGGCCCGTTGAAGACATCCTTGATCCAACTGAAGCGTGTATTGTCCGGTCCCTCATAAAACTGATAACCGACTGATGCCTGAATACCGCCCCCGTGCTTCCAGGTAATCTTCGGATAGAGCAGGTACTCCCCGGTGGTGATGTTCCAGACCACGGCAGCCTCGATTTCGAGTGCCTCGTGGAATAGCTGTAGTGATGGCCTGAACAGGAGCGTATGGCTGATCTCGTGGGTCTGGTCGAACAGGATGCGATTGTAATAGCCTATCTGTGAGGCAAACATTCCCTCCAGGAAGGGCCAGAGCGTGGGATCTGCGAGCAGGGCCGGGTTGAAT
>JAWOHI010000339.1:0-3230 GCA_046485255.1 Bacteroidales bacterium | reverse complement strand
AGCTCTATGGTCCGAAATTCAGCGCCCTGAAAGATGATACCGAGTGGCTCAACAAGGTGACCAAACAGATCCGGAAGGCCGGGTGCACCGACAGCCAGCTCTTCTCCGATGCCTCCGAGGCCCTCTATGCCGCATCGCCTACCGCCGAAGCCGCCTATAACCTGGCAGCCATCTTCCTGCGCCGCGAAACCTGGGACAAGGCCGCCGAATACCTGGAGAAAGGCATCCAGATGGGCAAGGATTCACCGGAACTGGCCGATATGCAGTACCAGCTCGCCTACCTGAACTTCCAGCATTTCAAGAACTACCAGAAGTCGAGGTCGCTGGCCCTGAACGCCATCGAGGCCAGACCCACCTGGGGCAGGCCCTATATCCTGATCGGTAATATCTATATCACCGTGCGTGATCAGGTTTTTACCGATGATTTTGAAAGAAAAACCGTCTTCTGGGCCGCCGTCGATAAGTTCATTAAAGCCAAATCGGTTGACTCCGAGATCACCGATGAAGCCAATAGTCTGATCAACAGCTACTCAGGATACTTCCCTACCAATGAGGAGTGCTTCTTCCGTACGATGAAGGACGGCGACCAGTACCGGGTTGGCGGCTGGATCAACGAATCAACCACGGTTCGGTCCAGAAAGCTCTAGGCCGCCGGCGGTTGACCTTAGAAGATGAAAAACCGCAGAATTGTCGTTTATATGTGCAGGGTCATCCCGCTGATTATCGGGATGACCCTCCTTATTTCCTGTAAGAAGGATATTCAGCGGGTCGGCAGCCTGGAGAACCCCGACACCATCCCCACCATCCGGGCCCTGGGGGTCGAAACCATTTACAGCGACAGCGCCTTCGTCAGGCTCCGTCTTTCTGCCCCGGAGATGAAGGAGTTCCCGCAAGCCGACAGTGCAGATCCCAAGATCGAGTTCCCACAGGGTTTAACCGCCACCTTTTTCAATAAGGGAATCCAGGTGGAGTCGACCCTCGAGGCCGATTACGCCATCTACCACACCAAAACAAAAGTATTTGAAGCCCGCAATAACGTGGTGGTCAAGAATTTCACGGAAGAACAGGAGCTTCGCACCGATGAACTATGGTGGGAAGAGACGGCCGAAAAGATCTGGTCGGACAAGCTGGTCACCATTACCACGGCCGACGGCACCACCATCGGCGAAGGCGGCTTCGAAGCCGACCAGAGCTTCACCAAATACCGCATCCGAAAAACCCGGGGACAGATGAAGGTGAAAGAGGAGCCTACCGACGAGAATTAATCCCGGAAATTTTGCTAATTTAAACCGTTAATTGGGAGATCATCCCTCACCCTGATTTACTTTCCAGTGCCCGATTACCTGCTTATTCCGCTACTTCTGGTCCTGAGCGCCTTCTTCTCGGGGATGGAGATCGCTTTCGTCTCGGCCAACCGGTTGAGGGTGGAGCTCGATCGAAAAAAGGGTCGCGGCGGATCGCGGGTCGCCTCCTGGCTCACCTCCCGCATCGAACTGGTCATCGCCACCAGCCTGGTAGGAAACAGTATCTGCCTGGTGGTTTACGGACTGCGTATGGCCATACTGCTTGAGCCGCTGATCGGCCGATTCATCGACCACACCGGGTGGATCCTGCTCCTTCAAACCCTCCTGGCCACCACCTTGGTCCTGTTTACGGCCGAGTTCATCCCGAAGGCCATCTTCAGGATCCAGGCCAACTCGATGATCCGTGTGTTCGCCTACCCGTTCCTGGTCATCTTCATCCTGCTTTTTCCCATCACCTGGATCACCATCGGACTATCCGATTTCCTGCTGACGAAAGTGTTCAGGGCCGCCGGAACCCCCAGGAACAGGCAAATGGTGTTCGGCCGCGTCGACCTGCACAACCTGTTTGACGAAAACGGTACCGAGTACAGTGGCGAGGAGCAGCCTGATCAGGAGGTCAGGCTATTCCAAAACGTGATGGAGTTCCCCTACATCAAGCTGCGCGAGTGTATGGTGCCCCGCAACGAAATGCTCACCGTCGAAGTGACCGAGTCGCTCGAGGAACTCAAGCAGCAGTTCATCAACTCCGGCCACTCCCGGATCCTGGTGTTTGAGGAGGACATAGACCATATCATCGGGTACGTGCATCACGCCGACCTGTTCCGGAACCCACAGGATATCAGGCAGATCATAAGGCCGGTACCCTTCGTGCCCGAAACGATGGCCGCCAACAAGCTCCTCACACGCCTCCTCGACAACCGCCAGAACATCGCGGTGGTCATCGATGAGTTCGGGGGAACGGCCGGACTGGTATCCGGAGAGGATATCCTGGAGGAGATCTTTGGGGAAATCGAAGATGAGCACGACTCCCCCCACCTCGAGGAGACCCAGATCTCTGAGACCCAATTCAGGTTCTCCGGCCGGCTCGAGATCGATTACCTGAACGAAACCTACGGGCTGAAGCTCCCCGTTTCGGATGACTACGAAACCCTTGCAGGGCTCATCCTGCACCACCATCCCTCCCTGCCAAAAGTCAATGATTCATTCCGTATCGGTCAATATACGATGCGGATACTAAAAAGTTCCCATACGCGGATTGAAATCATTTTACTATCTTCGTAGCCTGAATTTTTTAGGGTAACAATATATGGCTACATTACAGACTTTACGGAATCGCGCGGGTGTGCTGATGGCCGTCATCATTGGATTATCGCTGCTTGCTTTCATATTGGGCGACTTCCTGAACTCGGGAGCCGGTTTCCTGCAGAGAAACCGGTTGGAGATCGGCGAGATCGACGGAAAATCGATCAACTATTTCGATTTTCAGGCCAGGGTGGAGCAGAGCGTTGAAAGTTACAAGCAAAATTCCGGCATCTCAAACCTTGACGAGGGCACCTACGCCTCGATAAGAAACCAGGTCTGGAACAACTACCTGAACGAGATGCTCTTCGCCGGACAGTACAAGGCACTTGCCCTGGATTGCAGTTCCGACGAGCTTTTCGATATGGTCCAGGGACGGAATATCCATCCCCAGATTATGCAGGCACCTGTTTTCCAAAACCAGGTGACCGGTATGTTCGATCGCAACCTTGTCATCCAGGCTGGGCGCATACCGCCTGGCGCGGGCTGAAGGGCTGGCGCACCCGGCGGCGCTGTTCGCCGGGCTGGCTTTCGAACTGCTGCCCAAGCTCTTTGCCCATTACGGCGCCGGTCACCTCACCTTGCTTTACGCTGTGCCCTGGACGCCCTGGCTGTTGTTGGCTGCCC
>JAWOHI010000336.1:0-5153 GCA_046485255.1 Bacteroidales bacterium | reverse complement strand
GTTCTCGATGAAGGTGTTGGTCATCCTGGGGATCGGGAAGTAGCGGAACGACTCCCTCCGGCCATTGCCGGTGCGCTCCAACCCAAGCTGCCTTGCACTGAGAATATCAGTCAAATAGCCCTTCAATATCCCGTTCTCTATGAGAACATTACGTTTTGCCTGCGTTCCCTCGTCGTCGTAATTAATCGTGCCCCTGGCGTTGGGTATCGATCCATCATCCACCATCGTGAAAACGTCGCTGGCCACTTTCTGGCCCACCTTGCCGGTGAACGCTCCGGTCTTCTTCACGATCGTGTCGGCCTCCAGCGGGTGACCGACGGCCTCGTGCACCAGCACCCCGCCCCAGCCGTTCTGCATCACCACGTCCATCATCCCCGCGGGGGCATCCTCTGCCTCCAGCATCGCGATCGACTCGCGGGCGGCCCGCTGGGCGACCATCTCCGGGGTAACCTCGTCGAACATCTCGAACCCCATATGCTTGCTGAGCCGCTCCCTCGAAAGATGGCGGGCCTTACCATCATCGGCCAGCGTCTGGACGATGAAGAACATCAGCGGCAACTCATCCTTAAGATAAACCCCCTCGCTGTTGGCAATCACCCGCCCGCGCACCTCATCGTAATAATCGATCGCGGCCATCCGGATGCGCGGATCATAATCCATTGCGGCCTGGTCGGCCCGCTGGATCACCTCGATCCGCTTCTCATCAGCTATCGCGCCAAGCGGCTGCCTGACGGTGATGAACGACTGGCGCGCTGAGTCGGCAATATTCACCGGCGTGACCGACCCACCCCCCGATGCCACGTAGGAGGCCACCTCGGCAGCCCGAAGCAACTTCTCCTCCGTAACCTCCTCAGTGTAGGCATAGCCGGTCTTGTTGCCGGAGATCACACGCACGCCGGCGCCCTGACTGATGCCGTAAAGCCCGCTTCTAAACTTCGACTCCTGCATAATGATCTGGCGGGAGACGCGGTTCTCGATATACACATCGGCAAAATCACCACCCTTCTGCAATGCCCGGGCAATCACCCGGTCGAGGACACTTTTGTCGAGGTTCAACCCCGGGGTGATCAGCGCCCCTTGCGTGCAGGAAGTGAAAAAATGGGACATAAGCGGAGGCGCAGCCGCCACGACCAATCCTCCTTTCAATGTCATTTCCAAGAACTTGCGACGAGGCATGTCGCGGACGAAAAAGTCTTTTTGTTTCATAACTGCCTTTCAAACCTGTCAACTTTTGAAAAGTTGACAGGTTTATGTTTTAGAAAGTTGACAGGTTTATCATTTGCACCGCCCTCTCAATCTGCGGATCTTTTCCGTTGATGCGATCAAGGAAGGTCTGCTTGACGTAAATATCGGGTTTTACTCCCGTTTTTTCAAGATTCTGGCCATCCAATGTGTAACAGCCCCAGGCGGGGAGCCGGTAGGATGATCCGTCAACCAGCCCCTTGCCCGAGGTGAAGATGATCCAGCGGTAGGTCTCGGTGCCGATGATCTTGCCCAGTCCCAGCTGCTTGAATCCGGCCGAGGTCATCTCGGCATCGCTGAGCGACTGCTCATTGATCAGCACGACAATCGGGAAGTCGGATGGGGCGAAGTTCGGTTGGTTCGCCAGGCGTCCACCGCGGAACTTCCACTGCAGGTAGGTCTTCTGCTGAAGGAACCGGAGCACCTCATCGTGCACGTTGCCTCCCGTATTGTACCTCAGATCAAGAATCAGGCCCTCCTTGCCCTGCAGCTCGCGGGTCAGGGTCATGATGAAGTTGTTCAACTCCCCGCCTCCCATATTCTTCATATGAACATATGCTATACGGTTGTTGCTGAGATTATTGACCCGATCCCTGTTCTCATCGATCCACTCATCATAGAGGCACTGCCCCAGGTTCCCCGGCGAGGTGGGCCGGATCCTGACATCGAATTCCCGGCCATCCCTCTTGAATGTCAGGAGCAGCTCCGGCACCATCGCGGGCCGGTAGAAGTAGTAGTCGCGCGGCACTTTTTTGCTGATACGCACCCGGTCGACCGCCACCAGCTCATCCCCTTTGCGGATATCGATTCCGCTGCGCTCGCAGGGGCCACGGGCCACGATCCTTTCAACAGTCCACGGATTCCTCTCGCTCCAGAGGATGCCTGTCTCCAGCGTGGCGTAGTTGAGCTGAAGGCCTTCCTCCTCGCCGGTGCTGGTAAAGCCCATATGGGAGGAGTTCATCTCGCCCAGCATATCGGTCATCAGCATCCTGAAATCGTTCCGGTTGTTCGCGTAGGGCAGGTAGGCGGCATACTGTTTCCGGTAGCCTTTCCAGTCGATCCCGTGAAGCTCCTCGTCATAGAAATTCTCCTCCAGGTTGGCCCACGTTTCGTCGAACATCTGGCGGAACTCACTCTGCAGGTTGCGGGTGAAACTTTGGTTCATATCGATCTTCTCCGCCTTGTTCGCTTCCGGGTTGAGCTTGTAGATCACACCGGCCGACAGGGCAAAAAGCTTGTCGCCCGCCTTGACCAGGGGGCCCGGGGAGGGTAATCCTTCGATCTTATCCGTTTTCGGCTGCTCCCACGGGTCGAGTACGGTTTTCCATAAGGCCCGGGTTCCCTTGTCGTGGTTGGAGGAGTAAAACAGGGTGATCTTTTCCCCTTTCCTTATCAGGGTCACCCCGCCCTGGGATCCGAAAGAGGGCCCGATCTGCTCGATGCGCTCCCAGATCCGGTCGGTATTGATCCTGATCTCGGGCACTGAATCCTTTTTGGCGCCGGCCGAATCCTTGATAAACAGCTTGTCGAATTCATCCATCCGGTAAGGCTGATCAAACCGGTCGAGAGCCATACGGAAGAGATGCGCCTCTCCGCCGCCGGAGGGGTAATTCGGCCTTAATCGATTGGATGAGAAATAGATATACTTGCCATCCGGGCTCCAGGCGGGCCCGTTCTCCGAAACCCCGGTACCGGTGAGGTTGGTCACCTGCCCTTTCCGAAGGTCGTAAACGAAGATATCCTCCTCGAAATCACGCTTGGCGGTGAATAACAGATAATTACCGTCGGGAGAGAATTCGGGTTGCCCGTTCTGGAAGCCCCAGAACTCATCCGTAACGATGCGCTTGCTCTCCAGGGTTTTGAGGTCCAGCAGCCTGAGCTCATCGCGACCGCTGATGTAGGCCGCCTGGGTGCGCTTTTCGTTGAGTGCGATGTCCCTGTTGTTCCGGTGCTCCTTCGTCAGCTGCTTCAGGCCCCCGCTTCCATCAGCCGCGATGGTGAACCAGTTGAGGTACCCTTCCCAGGTCTGGTTGAATAGCAGGGTCTTGTTGTCAGCGAGCCACTTGACCGTCAGGGCGCGCTCAAAGCCGGGCTGGTCGCGAACGATCCGGCGGATGAACTTGCCTCCAATGTCGCTCACGAACAGCTCGCCGCGCGAGATAAAGGCGATCTTTTTCTGGTCGGGCGATACGTCGAAATCGGTAATCTTCCCGGTGATGCTGAAGTTTTTCTCTACCGGCAGGAGCGGGTTACGGATGATGTCAACCGCGATTTTGGCAATATTTCCGTTCTGTGTTTCAAGCACATAAAGCTGGTAATCCCTTTCGAACACCACCTTTGATCCATCTGCACTGACACAAGGGCGTATTACGGAGGTCTTGTAGGAGGTGACCGTTTTCACCTGGCCATCCACCATTTTGCAGAGGTTGTACTCCCCGTTGAGGCGGTCGGAGACAAACCAGACCGTCCCGTTGCGGTCGATCGCAGCCCACATATCCTTGCCAGGATGGTCGGTGTATTGGCGGTATTCGTTGGTTTTCGGGTTCCACGACTGGATCTCCGGGTTGAACTCGCCGCGGTAGCCTTTGCGGTGGGCCATGCTGGAGCTTTCCCAGGTGTCGTTGAAAAAGAGTTCGCCGGTTTTTGGATGCTCGGCCACATTATGAATCTTGTTAAAATAGTGACTGACAATCTGTTCGGGATTTCCACCCTCGGACGGCACCCGCCAGGTGCTTCCGTTGGCTCGACTGGTGTTGAAATAGATCCATTTCGAATCCCAGCTCCACCCCTCCACCTGGTCGTTGGCCGAATGGAAGGTCACCTGCCTCACCTCGCCGCCCCCCACCGGCACGACGAACACGTCGGCATTGCCGAACTGCCTGCCGGAGAAGGCGATCCAGCGCCCATCCGGGGAGATGCGGGCGTGTGTTTCATACCCCTGCATCGCGGTAAGGCGGGTGGCGTGCCCAGTGGAGGCATCGGCCTTCCAGAGGTCCCCCTCAAAACTGAAAACGATCATCTTCCCATCCGGCGAAAGCGCCGGGTAGGTCAGAAAACGAGGCTCCTCAGCACGAACACCCGCAGATGCTCCCAAGGCGAGGCAAAAGATTAGTGTAAACAGGTAATACATAGGTATTTATGATTTACGATTTACGCATTTGTCATCCCGACGCAAGTCGGGATCCCTTCCCTCGAAGCACCTTTGTCACCCCCGCGGCCCGAATTTAATCAGTTATCCCGGCCTGTTTTCACTTCTTCAACATTTTGTTTGATGCCGGGGTAAAACCGGCCAACCGTGCTTATCTTTGTTATATCCAAAAAAATCCATTTGAGATGAAAACCCTATCTGCCTGCGGCCTGGTCTGCGCCGAATGCGAGTTTTACCAGAAAACCTGCGACGGCTGCTATGCCGTTCAGGGACAGACCTTTTGGGCGCTCGAGATGATGCCCGGAAAAGTGTGCCCCCTTTTCCAGTGCGCCATAAACGAGCGGGGCTATGAGAGCTGCGGCGACTGCGCCGAACTGCCCTGCGCCACCTTCAGGGAGATGAAAGACCCGGCCCTCACCGACGAACAACACCAGGAATCACTGAAAGAACGCATATCCCGCCTCCGGAACTAATCTACCCCACTATCTGTCTATCCATCTATCCATCTATCCAACTATCCAACTATTATCCCTCCCCCCTCACCTCAATCCGCACTCCACCCGGTTCTTCAGTCCGCTCCTCCGGCATAGAAATCAGCAGATCGCTCCCCTTGATCCGAAAATTCAGGTTCTCGCCAGTCTTCAGCAACGTGACCGTCTCGACGTGAACCTTGCGGCCATCCGTTTGTAGATTGAAATTCCTGATTTTCAGTAGTTTTCCGGGCCATTTGGGAAAAATGGCATAGATGCGGTTCCCCTTCCGG
>JAWOHI010000317.1:0-7615 GCA_046485255.1 Bacteroidales bacterium | reverse complement strand
AAATGAATATGTACGTATTACTCTTATTCATGGTGCAGGATTTTTCTCATTTGACAGTTGATATCTTAACCCGCTTGAGCCGGCGCTTGATGTTGGCTTGAACCACATAATGGTCGATCAGGGGGGCAAACATGTTCATCAGAAGGATGGCCAGCATCACCCCTTCGGGGTAAGCCGGATTGACCACCCGGATCAGGATCGACAGGAATCCGATGAGGAATCCGTATATCCATTTGCCGGTTTCGGTTTGGGAGGCAGTCACCGGGTCGGTGGCCATAAAGACCACGCCAAAAGCGAAACCGCCCATCACCAGCTGGGTATAGAAGGGGATCTCCATATAGGGGTTGGCTGCCCAGAGGTTGAGGATTCCGCCCATCACCACCCCGCCCGCCAGGGCCGACAGGATGATCTTCCACGATCCGATCCCGGTCACGATCAGGATCACTGCCCCGATCAGGATGGCCAGCGCGGATGTCTCGCCAATCGATCCCGGGATGATGCCCAGGAACAGGTCAAGGAAACCGGGTATCCGGTCAATATTGCCAGCCGCGGCTTCTCCCAGGGCAGTTGCCCCGCTGAAGCCGTCAACGACCCCTTCGCCCCTGGTCAGGCCGGCAACCCATATCCGGTCGCCTGTCATTTGTGCCGGATAGGCGAAAAAGACAAAAACCCTGGCCAATAGGGCCGGGTTGAAAATGTTCATTCCCGTTCCGCCAAACACCTCCTTGCCCAAAATCACCGCGAAGGCCGTAGCCAGCGCGATCATCCAGAGGGGAGTGTCAATCGGCATTATCAGGGGGATCAGCATACCGCTCACAAAGAATCCCTCGTTAACCGGGTGCCCCTTGACCTGCGCAAAAATGATCTCGATGCCCAGCCCCGTCACATAGGAGACCAGGATGATGGGCAACACCTTCAGGAACCCAAACCAGAACCCCTTCCAGGCGAAGAAGGGCAGCGCTTCGCCGATCGACAGGAAATGGTGGTACCCGACATTGAAGATTCCGAAAAGGAGGGCAGGCAACAAGGCAATCACCACGATGATCATCGTGCGTTTCATGTCGATGCCGTCGCGGATATGAGATCCCTTCACCGTAACCTCATTGGGCACGAAGAGGAAAGTCTCGATGGCGTCAAAAGTGGAATGCAGCGCGGCAAACCGGCCTCCCTTCACGAAATGGGGCTTAATCCGGTCGACTATCTGCCGTAGTTTATTTGCTTTCATGGCTTTGTATGTTCTACTGTCAGGACTGAAACATTAACTCAACTCCTTGCGCATCAGGTCCAGGCCGGTGCGCAGGATATCCTGCACATCGATCTTTGAGGAGCAGACAAACTCACAAAGAGCGAAATCCTCTTCAATTACCTCATAGATACCCAGTTGCTCCATCCGGTCTATATCTTCAGCCAGCACGGCCTTTAGCAGGAACACGGGCAGAATGTCCATCGGAAGGACCTTTTCGTATTGCCCCGTGACTACGAATGCACGGTGGCCTCCCTTGAGGTTGGTGTCCAGGTCCCAGTCCCGGTTGCGGTTCAGCGCGCTCAGGAAAGCCCTTGAGTTGCTGAATTTCCTGTATCCGGGAATAGCCCAGCCAAATAGGTCGTAGTGGTCGCCTTCTGGTATGACCGTTATGTGGGAATCATAATATCCGATATAGTTTTCCGGATTGATCATACTGCCGGTCAATACGTTGCCGCTGATCACCCTTGCCCGGGAATCCTGATCGTTCAGGTTGCCATCAAGCCAGCCATTGATGCAGGCTCCCATTCTGGTACGCAGATAGCCGGTCCGCTTAAGGCCGGAACCCGTCAAGGCGACTACCCAGCGGGTATCGGCGTGCCCCTTGAGGAAGCTGTTGCCGATGCGCGCCACGTGCTGAGGGGATACCGTCCAGACCACTTCACCCTTGTTGATCGGCGCCAGGTGGTGGATTTGAATGCCGGCCAGTCCGGATGGATGCGGGCCGCTGAAGTAGTTGTACTCCACCCCGGGCACCCCGGGCATAACCCCGGAGGAGCCATAGCCCTCCGGCAGGCTGACATAGACTTTACCGGTCGTCAGTTTTTTCAATGCCTCCACTCCTGCCTTGAAACCCGCTGCTTCATCCTGCAGGATAAGGTCGAGGTCGGGGGCCAAAGGAGCGGTATCGAAGCCGGAAATAAAAATATCCCTCGGCTTAACCCCGGGATTGGCCACCACGCCGTAAGGCCGCTGGATCAATGCCGGCCAGAGCCCCGACTGCAAGATCTGCTCACGCACCTGCTCAGCGCCGAGCGTTTTCGGATCAGCCTTCAGGAGGGGGACAAAATCATCCGAAGCGGCGCCCCTGATTACCACATCCAGCAGTTTTCTGCGCTCGCCGCGGTTGACCGCCTCCACTACCCCGCTGACCGGGGATACCCAGATGATCCCGGGGTGCACCTTGTCGCACATAACCGGCTCACCAGCCCTCACTTCCTGCCCGGGCTTGACGGTCACCTTGGGAACGATCCCCTTAAAGTCGGTGGGTTTAATGGCAAAAAGTTCCGGCAAACGGGATTCCAGGAAACTCCGCTCGGCGGGGCCTTTCAGCCGGATATCCAAACCTCGTTTGATTTTAATTACCTTTGACATGGCATTGGTATGTTTTTTGAAATTGCTACAAAAATATCCATTTTGCGTTCGCAAGAAAACATTATGAAGTTAATTTATTGTTCATTGGCTATTCTTATGTGCGGTCTGGGAACTCCTGCCGCGGTGGCAATCAATGGACCACTAATAGCAGAATCGGGTCTTTCCGGCGACTACGAGGGCATCACCTTTACAGACAATGTGTACGATGAACGGATCAAGACCGTTGAATTCTACCGCTCCGGCTGGCACCTCTCGGCACCGGTCCGCAACCTGCGTGATACCACCCGCCTCATTCTTGAGTTCGATGGACTTGAAGATAACCCTGACGTCTACTCCTATACCCTGATACACTGCTCCTCCGGGTGGGAGCCTTCTGACATTCCTGTTACCCAGTACCTGACGGGCATTCCTGAATCTGAGATCCGTGATTACCGCTACTCGAGAAACACGCTGCAACCTTACATCCACTATACGCTGGAGATACCCAATGCCGACCTGGTGCCAAAACTGCCAGGAAATTATATCCTGTTCATCTTCAGGAACTATGACCGGGAACGACCGGTGCTGACGCGGCGCTTCTTCATCGTCGACCCCAGGGTGACAGTCCAGGCTACCGCCCACCGTACCGACAACCTCGACCGGTTCAATACGGCCCAGGAAGTTGATTTCACCATCTTTTACGAAAACCTGCCGCTTGACGACCCAATGCGCAACATCAGCGTAACCCTCTGCCAGAACCTTAACTTCCTGACAGCCATAACCGACCTGAAGCCCAACTACATCCAGCCCGACCGGCTGATCTATGAATACGACGACATCAACCTTTTTCCCGGCGGATCGGAATTCCGGTATTTCGATACCAAAAACCTGAAATATCTATCCGAGCGCATCAGGGAGATCCGCTTCATCCGGCCCCTGCGTCACGTTTTCCTGCATCCCGACCAGGACCGCAGCGGTAACCGGTACGACTATTACGAAGAGCTCAACGGCCGTTTCTTTATCCGCTGGGATGAGGCCAGCGACGACCGGACGGAGGCCGATTACCTGCAGGTCCATTTCACCCTGGCCTTACCTGAGCCCCTTGAAAGTGGGGAGCTTTTCCTCTTTGGCGGCCTCACCGGCTTCGGACTGCGGCCCGAAGCCCGGATGAACTGGGAGGAGGATGAAAGAGCCTATAGGGCAACCCTGCTCCTGAAACAGGGCTACTACAACTACCAGTACGCGTTCCTGCCCGAAGGGGCCAGCGTGCCGGTGTACAACGCGGTTGACGGATCCCACTATGAGACAGAGAACGACTATTATATATTTGTCTATTACCGGGATATCCGCGAGCGGTTCGACCGGCTCGTCGCTCTCCAGGTGGTCAATTCCGTCAGACCGGCCACCGCTTACTGAATCCTAACGGGAACATCGATCCTATGCGCACTGATCCAATCCGACAGCTGGTTTTAAAAGGGGCTCTGCTTCTTTTCCTGGTCCTGGCCGGAACCGCGGGCAGGCTCACCGCCCAATTTGAGATCCCGTCCGAAGAGCGCATCTTCTACCGGAACGAGCGGACCTTCGCAGGGATCCTCCACTCCAACGGCTGGGGGGCCAATTTCCGCTATGCCAGCAGGATAGATGCCTTCAGCAACTATCTTTTCGATGTCGATCTAGGCACCATCCAACACCCCAAGGAGGTCAAAAGCCAGAGCATCTATATCGGCGGGTGGGGCCGCTCCTTCGTGTTCGGAAAGGTCAATGACGTCATTCTGCTCCGGGCAGGTGCCGGCTACCAGCGAGAACTCTTCAGCAAGTATGACGCTGGTGGGATCTCCATCCGCTACTTCCTTTCTGGAGGATTGTCCGTGTCGGCCTTGAAGCCGATATACTACCTTAAAGTCACCGGATATAACCCCTATACCTACAAGGTCGAAAGGGTACGATCCCCGTTTGATCCGGATTACATGCAAAGTGTTTACGACATCTACGACCGGGAGCCGTTTTATATCGGCCTGGGTGAGACCCGCTTCGTTCCCGGCATTTATGCCAGAAGCGGCCTGTGTTTCGAATACAGCATTGAAGATAAAGAAGTTAATGCTCTTGAGGGCGGCGTGCAAATCGAGGGATTCCTGAAAAAACTGGAAATTCTGGCCACGGAAAACAACCACGGGCTGTTTGTTTCCCTCTTTGTAAGCTACCGTTTCGGCAAGGTCCTGGACGCCCGCCGCACAGGCGGGAAAGAAAGGTCGCGCAAGCCTGAATAGCGCGCCATTCCTAAGGTCCAAAAAATGCAGGCAAATTTTTGTTTATTCATTTTTTTTGTATTTTTAGACCCTATATCCGTTGGGTGACCTACGCTATTTTTTGAAATTTATAGATTATGAAAAACAAACATTTACTCTTAGCAGTTGCTCTTGTTTTTACCATTGGAACCATGGCTTTCGGCCAGGGACTGGCCGAAGCCAAAATCAAGCCCAAGGCAGATGGCACGCAGGTGGCCAAGGATTTGGACCCGCAGAATGCGGCCAATTGGCTCTCCGCTCGCCGAGTCAACCAATACACCGGCACCATTGATGTGGCCGATATCGTCCGTGCACAGGAACAGGTCAAGGCCCTGCACAAAAAAGCCGGAAACTCCCTGAATATCAAATGGGATGAGGTAGGGCCCAACAATGTTGGCGGCCGTACCAGGGCATTTTTAATTGACAAGGACAACCCGGATGTTGTCTTTGCCGGAAGCGTCAGTGGCGGACTCTGGAGGTCCACCAGCGCCGGGTCCTCTTGGCAGAAAACGACTACCGGATCAGGCCAGTTGTTTGAAAACATGGCCGTCTCCTCGATCTGCCAGGCAGCCAATGGGGACATCTACTTCGGCACCGGCGAAGGTCCGGCGGTGACAGATGGAAACCCGCAGAGCAGCCAACAGGGCATCCTTGGCCAGGGTATCTGGAAATCAACCGACCGCGGGCTCACCTTCAACCGCCTCGTATCCACCTGGAACGAACCGGAAGCCCAGGAAGCATTCGTACTTGTCTACGCTATGGCAGCCGATCCGGTCAATGCCAACAAGATTTTCGCAGCCACCGCCAAAGGGCTTCGCCTTTCAACTGACGGAGGTCAGAGCTGGGTCAACCCCATCCCCGACATCATGACCCCCGCTCACGATGTCCAGATAGCGTCAGACGGCACCGTGATTGCCTGCGTCGGGCAAATGGCCTTCCGCTCCGAAAACGGAAATCCCGGAACCTTCAACAAAATCTCCTCAGCCACGGGTCTTGCAGAGAACCTGATCCTCGATACCAACGTCTCCCGGATGATGTTCGCCTTCGCACCCAGTAACCCCAATTTCGTCTACTGCCTTGCCGCAGGAACAACCCGCAACGCTCAAGGCGTCGTTACCGGCTACCCGCTGAGCAACATCTATCAGTCAAAAGACAAAGGCCTCACCTGGAAAGTGGTCGGTCCCGGCGGATCAACCAACTTCCAGCCCCTCGGCACCACTGGGAACTACTCCCTCGCCATCGCCGTCGACCCGGCCAACCCCGAGTTCATCATCATCGGTGGTAAAGACGTTTACTCCTGGTCCTACAAGACCAACTGGGAGCGGATCACCATCGATGAACCAACCGATCTGCCAAACCGCGGTTTCTACGTTCACCGCGACCAGCATACCATCGTTTTCAGCAAGACCAACCCGAATACGCTGTTCATCGGCTCGAGCGGCGGCGTGGCAGTCAGCGACAACCGGGGCATCACCTGGAGAACCCTCAACCGGAACTACAACGTCACCCAATTCCTCACAGTCGCCTACTCTCCCACCGGCGAAATCCTTGGCGGCTCAATGGACAACGGTATTCTCTATTTCGACTTCCAGGGCAACGACCCGAAATACGCTGCCTGGTGGGGAGGAGACGTCTTCTCTCAATTCCTCAGCTTCAGGCATGGTGGCGAATGTGAGATCTCAATGCTCGACCCGAACTATAAGTTCTATACCACCCCTGGCGGAACGGTTCATCGCCGCCTGATCATCGAAAACCAGGTCTCCTACCAGAACTATTACACCTACGCCAACGGCGGTGCCTGGTTGTCACCCATCGCAATGCACGAAACCCTCTACGATCCGCTCTCCTGGGATACCGTTCAATTCATTGCCGATCGCGACTATAGCGCCGGCGAAACGGTCGTCGCCCAGAGCATGATCAGAAAACTGCCGCTTCGCCGCGTCCTTGAGGCCGACCTGGCAGCCGGCGACACACTGAATGTTCAAGACACCTACCAGTCAATGATAGCCGTCGGCAAACAGGGTAAAGCCTCCGCTAAAGTCAACCGGCACCCGCTGAGCGGTATGGATAAGTACACCAACCAGTTTCATACCGTCCTGTTGCGCTCCATCCTCGAAGAGACCGACCAGCTGGTAAAACTGGAGTTCTCAGCCGACGGCAAATACCTCTACTGCGCCCTGTGGGACAACTCGGATAAGAAATATTACCTCTACCGCGTCTCCAACCTCGAGAACGGCCGCGACCGCCGCACGATGGACACCGACGCCTGGGATCCGGCAACCGGGGACCTAACCGCCGTGGTTAGAACAGCCCTGATCGGCGCCTTCGACCAGGTGGTTACCAGCATCGCCATCGATCCGACCAACGCGAATCACGTCCTGGTGACCTGCGGCAATTACGGCAACGAGAATTTTATCTTCCTGAGCCGTAACGCCACCACCTCGGCCGATTCAGTGAACAGCTTCGCTCCCGTCCAGAGCAACCTGCCACAGGATCGGCTATGTCGTCTTGACTTCGCTGATCCCGCAAAAACGCCTTCTTGCTCGGTCCCTTGCCGTAGGTCAACGGAGTTTTCCCCAGTATTCGGCAAGCGGTCAAGTAACACTCCTTGACGGTCGATCGGTCTTTTTTCAGTTTTTTCGCTGCCTTGGTGTAGTTTCCCTGGAATTCAACAACGACCTCCATAGTCCGCTGTTGGATCGCGGTCAACGGTCCCTGTTTCCGTTTACGGCGT
>JAWOHI010000310.1:0-11786 GCA_046485255.1 Bacteroidales bacterium | reverse complement strand
TTCCAGCATATAGCTACATCGGCGCCGGATTGAACCTGAATCCCCATAGAAGGCTCTATATCACCCTGGCAGCGAATCAGTTGCGGTTTTTCGCCCTGCAGTATTTCACCCTGGAAGGCTCTGAACCAATCGAATATGAGGTGCCTTTCGACCAGAAAGCGCTCTACGCTGCAGCCACCTGGTATTTCGGCAGGGGCTTTTCCGGAACGGTAGCCAGCCAGGTGCTCTCGGCAACCTACCCGCTCAGGGAGTGGAAGCAGACCTCCCCAACCGGAAACTATGAGGAGGTGCCATACTACTACCGCGACATCGCACTCCACGCCTCCCTGGCCAAGCAGTTTCCCTGGGCGACCCTGGCCCTGAGGAGCGACTGGAACCGCTTCAGGGGCAGCCGGTATATTCAGGGCGGCGCCGACATCACCCTCTATCCGGCCGGGAACACCAACACCTGGCTCAGGGGTGTGGCGACCGTGATTAGTGGCCGGAAAGCAGCGGGTCCGCGCTACGTAACCACCTTGTCGGCAGGAAGAAGATTGTTTGGGTCTGCCTGGCTGGAGGGCTTTTATAGCTTCGGTGAAATCATTAATTACTCTGAAAACAGCGCCTGGGTGGTTTATAACAATTATGACCCGATCAGCGCAAGAGCGGGAGTCAACCTGCTGATTTACAATATCACCCGCAACCTTGACCTGGCGTTGCGCTACCAGTGGTCGAGCCGCACCAGCACCTGGCAGCTCTATGACAGCAACGGAACTTACACCGGAGATTTCGAAAAGGGTTATCAAATGCATAGCATGACAGGAGGTATCATATGGCGTTTCTAAGAGTTTTAATCCTGATCCTTCCGCTCCTGGCAGCGGTTATCAGTCCGGCCGGGGCCCAGAACTTCGACCGGCAGCGGGCCGCCTTCCGTACCAGCTATGTCCAGGAGAACGGCGGAGATTATAAAGGGGCCGTCAATACCCTCAAAGGAGTCTATGACCCGGCATCCTACGAGTTGAACCTCCGCCTGGGATGGCTCACCTATAAGTCGGGCGACTTCAGGGAATCGGAGGCCTACTATCGCAAGGCGGTCAGCCTGAGGCCCTACGGGGTGGAGCCCCGCCTGGGCCTGATCTACCCGCTCTCCTCAATGGGAAACTGGAACCAGGTGAACGCCATCTACGAGGAGATCCTGAAAATCGATCCGAACAATTCGATCGCGAATTACCGCTATGGACTGGTGGCTTATGGCCGGGAGGACTACCTCAAGGCCGACCAGCTGTTTTCAAAAGTGCTGAACCTCTATCCGTTCGATTACGATACCCTCATCATCCTGGCCTGGACCAGGCTCAAGCTGGGCAAGTCGCTCGAAGCCAAAGCACTATTCCAGAAGGTACTGCTCTACTCCCCGGATGATGCCTCCGCGCTCGAAGGGCTGTCCCTGATCAAATGAAACGTCCCGACTTCAGCCGCCGGGAATGGCTGCCCGATCAGCTCCGTGGATGGGCGGTGATCTGGATGGTCCTGGTCCACTCCGTTGAGGTGTTCCTCCGGCAATCCGAATGGTCGCAGCCGGTCGCCCAGGCCGCACTTTTTCTCGGCGCCGTTCCGGCCGCCCCGGTCTTTATGCTCCTGATGGGCTATTATGCCCTGCCGTCAACCAACCCTGTCAGCGCGAAGCCAATCATTAGACTGGTTTACAGGCCCGCCAAACTGGTGTTTTGGGGCTTGCTTCTGAACATCGGATTGAATGCCAACCTGTTGATCCATAATTTTTCCGGACAAATACGGGTCAATCCCCTGCAATACCTGTTTGGCATCGATATCCTCCTCCTGGCCGGGTTTTCGCTCCTGCTGGTCCGCCTGATCAGCCTTGCCCGCCCGCACTGGCTGATATGGATGCTGTTGGCCCTGCTGTCCGCCTTCTTCGGCAACCGTTTCACCTGGGGAGGCGACGGCTCCAACTGGAGCCACTATTTGATGGCCTTGCTGGGCGGGGATTTTTCCTGGTCCTATTTTCCGCTATTCCCCTGGGCGGCCTACCCGCTGGCCGGAGCGGCCGTCAGGGAGCTGGTCCGGAGCCGGCCCTACCTGCTAACCAGGGCCCGATACCGCTTTTACGCCCTGCTGCCCGCCCTGGCCCTATTTCTGGCCTATCTGCCGGAGGGCTGGCGGATTTCAATCAACTTGCCTGATTATTACCACCACGGCCCGCTCTTTTTTGTCTGGGCGCTCTCCTTTATCCTGCTCCTCGCCCTGCTGATCAAGGGCATGTTACGGTACCGCTCCTCCTCCTGTCTCGAAGTGGTCCGGTTTCTCGGCGTTCGGGTCACCTCCTTTTACGTGATCCAGTGGCTGCTCATCGGTAATATCGGAACCTTCCTCTACCGGTCGGTCTCCCTGCCAGGCACCCTCGGACTCTTTGCCGCCCTGCTTTCAGGATCCGCCCTCCTGACCTATCTTTACTTCCTTAAAATTAAAAAGAATGATCTCCAACCTTAAATCACGGCTGCTCATCCTTGCCCTGGGACTGCTTCCCCTGCCCGGGATCGCCCAAATCTCACTCGTTCAGTCGTTCTCCTATTCCGGGACCTTCACCCGCCTGGAGAACGGGGATTTCCGGTTCTTCCTGATGGATGTCCCGGCTTCGGAGTGCCGTATCTATAAGCCGGACTTCAGCCTCGACAAGCGGGTCAAGCTGGATGTGCCCGCCAACCGGTGGCTTTCCGATATTAAATATCTGAGCCGCAATTTGTTCAATACCGATGAAAAGATGGAGATGCTCTATGTCTATTACCAATATGTCGAAACTGCAACCAGCTACTACTATATCTACACCACCCGGGTTGCCGACGAGAGCGGCCAGGTGCTGCTGGATGTCCCCGGCGGATCCTACGCTGAAGTGAAAGCTATTGGACCCACCCAGTCGGTCCTTTTGGTCTATGTCTCTGATTATTCGATATACCCCTACACGGTGGAGACCAGGCTCTATTCGATCCCGGGGATGCTGACCGGATTGGAGCCGACGCACCCGGATCCGGCCTCTCTTGCCGATCCGGTGCCCTACCCGAATCCGGCCTCAGGCAGGGTGACCGTGCCGTTTCCCCAGCAGATCGGCAGTAACCGGGCCGAACTGCTGATCCTGGACGACTCGGGCCGCGTGGTTCACCGGGGGCCACTGGACGGCCCACTGGCGGAAGTCGATATCCGGTCCCTCGGGCTGCCCGACGGGGTCTATTTTTATAAGCTGATCAGCCCGTTTTACCAGACTAAACCGCAGAAAATTGTCCATATCAATCAATAACCTGGAAGAGGGCACCTTCGAGGCGGGGCGCTTCGTCAAGGTCCACGGGGTGCAGGGGCGCCTCCTCCTTCGCCTGAACCGGCCGGTATCCGGCCTGGAAGAGTTTCCCGAATGGATCTTCATCCGGATCGACGGCGGGCTGGTCCCGTTCAGGATTGCTGAAGAGTCTGTTTTTCAAAAGGATGACCTCCATTTGGTTGTCGGCCTGGATGATGCGGGCAGTCAGGAGAAAGCGGTTGGGATGGTCGGATTCTCCTGCCATCTCGAGGGGCGGTGGGAGGACTGGTTTGAACTGCCCGACCACGTGGAACCAACCATCATCGGATTTTCCGTCGTCAACCTCCTGACCGGGGCGGTCGGGCTGGTTACCGGTTTTGAAGATATTCCCGGTAATCCTCTTTTGGAAATCGAAATCCAGGGCAAGCAAGTGCTCGTACCCTATCAGCCTGAATATGTTGTTGATAATGATCAGGTTAACCAAAAGCTCATCCTCAAGATCCCCGATGACCTGTTAGACCTCCAAGGATAACCCTGCCCCCTGAAACCTGAAACCTAAAACCTAAAACCTAAAACCTAAAACCTGAAACCTGACACCTGACACCTGACACCTCAAACCTAAAACCTATTACGGTCTTATCATCTCCATCTCCCCGTCCCCATTCACCCTGACTACCGTGGAGGGTTTGGCGGGCGTCTGGTCATTCTGCCGCCACCTGACCACGTAATCGGCATTTTTGAGGAAGGAGACCGGGATTTCGCTGTAGAAGCGGGGTGGGGCGCTCTTTGAGCGGTTTGCCGAGGAGGAGACCACTGGTTTGCCAAAGACGGTTAAAAGGGCCTGGCAGAAGGGATCCCTGGGCACGCGCATACCGATGGTGCCATCCGGTGCAGGTAGGTTGGAAGCCAGATTCACCGCCTGGGGAAAGATCAGCGTGAGCGGGTCGACGCTTTCGCGCATCACCTCCCAAATGGTTGGGGAGCTTTCCAGGGTGTAGTGGCCGGCCATTTCGATGTCCCTGACCAGGATCAGCATACTCTTGCCGGCGGGTCGCTCCTTGATCCGGTAGATTTTGTCCACGGCATCCGAACGCGTTGCATCACAGCCAATTCCCCAAATGGTGTCGGTGGGGTAGAGGATGATCCCTCCCTGGCGCAGGACGGCCACAGCCTGCTCCAGGTCATCAGAGTCCCAAACGGTTTCGCGACTGGTTTCCATACAATTGGCGAAGATAATAATATTTTTTCCAAGCATAAAGCGCTGAAAAACGGGCTATTTGCCACCCGGCCTTCCCATCGAGAAAACCGAGGCGGAAAAGGTATTCCCGGATCCAGCGCCAGATGGAGTGGGTATGGGCAGACAGGAGGCCTGCTTTCCGCCCGTGATCGAAATAGGCGCGGGCGGATATCCGGGCAAACTGTTCCGTCTTGTTCCGCTGCTCCTCCAGGGTGTGGGTAGCCCAATGCAGGAGGTCGCCCTTCACACGCGTGATACGTGCTCCGGGCGCCGGCTTGACGAAATCGTGCGGGTCGAGGCCGCTCCACCGGGCCTTCCGGCGGTCGAACAGCCTCAGCTTGCGGTCGGGATAAAGCGTGGTGAACCGGATCCACTTTCCGCACCAGCTATTCCGCCGGTTAAACACATAACCGTCGTGCGTCCACCCCTCTTTGATCTTTAATACCTGGATCTTTAATTTTTCCGAAAGCGCCTCGTCGGCATCCAGCGAAAGAATCAGGTCGTGGGTGGCCCGGCCGGCAGCCCGGTTCTTCTGCGACACATAGCCGTCAAAAGCGTGCTGCTCAAACCTGACTCCCATCTCCCGGCAGATCGCTTCCGTCGCGTCGGTGCTGAACGAATCGAGCACATACACCTCATCTGCAATCCCCTGGAGCGACTCCAGACATCGCCTGATATCCTTCTCCTCGTTGTAGGCGATGATCACCGCCGATAGCTTGTTCATTGAATCACCCCGAATGATCGGATAAAACTTAAAATAAGCCCCTCAAAATCCTTTGGCCAGGGGTGGATAAATATAACGCGAATGCATTAACTTTATGGCACCATGAAACAAACCCTCCCCCTGATTTTTTTATGCGGTGTAATGGCTCTCGGCGCTTGCAACCGTCATAATCAGGAGGTTGCCTCCTTATCCGACCTGGAAGGAGGGAAAACCTTCGCCGTGCCCACTGGAACGGTGGCCGACCAGTTCGTGCTGGAACGGTTCCCGGATGCACAAATCGAGTATTACAACAGCGTGTTTGATTGCGCCCTGGCCGTGAAGGGCGGGAAAGCCGATGCCGCCATCTACGACAAGCCCATCCTTAAAAACATCGCCGCCAAGAACGAAGGGCTCAAGGTCCTGGATGAACTGCTTGCCGATGATCAGTATGGATTTGCCGTTTCGATGGGGGATCCCGACCTGAAACGGGCCATCGACGAGGTGCTGGCTGATCTAAGGAGCAGCGGTACCTACGATGAAATGCTGGAGCGATGGCTGCCGGAAAAGGGTGAACCCGGACCGATGCCCCCCTTCAGCTTCACCGGAGAATCCGGGGTGCTGCGCTTCGGAACAGCCGCCGTCACCGAACCGATGTCCTTTGTGAACCAGGACCGAGTGGCGATCGGATTTGACATTGAACTGGCATCCCATGTGGCGGTCCGGCTTGGTAAAAAGCTGGAAATCATCGACATGGAGTTTGGCGCAATGCTGCCTGCCCTGATTGCCGGCAAGGTGGATATGATCGGAGCCGGCCTCTCCATCACTGAAGAGCGCGCCAAAAAGGTGCTGTTCTCACAGAGCTATTACCCCAGTGGCATCGCTGCGGTGATCAGCAGCCAGGGACAAAAAGCCGGCAAAGGCGAAGCCGATTTGATGAGCAGTGCGGAGGATATACCTGGCCGGCGGATCGGCGTGGTCATGGGATCCATCTACGACGGCTATTCCTCCCGGACTTACCCCACATCACCCATCCTTCAGTATCAGACGGTTCCCGATATGCTGATGGCATTGAACACCGACAAGATCGACGTCATCTTCATCGACAATGAATCCTTGCCGGATGTATTTGAAAAAAATCCCGCTCTCGGCTTGCTGGAACCCAATGTTTTCTTTGTCCCGATCGCAGCCCCGTTCCACAAGGAGAGCACCGCCCTGAGGGAGCAATTCAATACCTTCCTCAAGGAGATCCGTTCAAATGGCACCTATGAGGAGCTGAAAAAACGATGGATGGACCGTACCAACGGTGAAATGCCGCCAATAGAGGGAAGCAGCGCCAACGGCCAGCTCAAGATCGGCATCGTCAGCGACATTGGCCTGCCATCGGCCATCATGAAAAATGGCAAACCCGCCGGATTCGATATCGAACTGGGAACCCGCTTTGCCGCCTGGATGGGCAGGGAGTATGTCCCCGTCGATCTTCCCTTCGGGGCTATGATCGCCGCCCTGGCAACCAAAAAGGTCGATATGGCCACCTGCTCGATGATGATCACCGAAGAGCGCAAGAAACAGATCGATTTCTCCGACCCTTACTGGGATTCGGGAGCCTCGGTCATCGCCGTCAAAAGCAAGCTTGCCGCTTATCAGCAGGAATCCCGGGCGGAAAAGGTCTCCTTCTTCAAATCCCTTGGACAGAGTTTTCATAACAACATTATTCTTGAAAATCGCTATTTGCTGATTGTCAACGGATTGAAAATAACAATCATCATCTCGATCCTCGCTGCCCTGATCGGTACCCTCATCGGGGGCCTGATATGCTATATGAGGATGTCGAGACAAAAATGGCTGTCGGTCACCGCCCGGGGATTCATCTCCCTCATCAGGGGAACGCCGGTGCTGGTGCTGCTGATGATCATCTTCTACGTCGTATTCGCTTCGGTCAATATCAACGCGGTCCTGGTAGCCGTCATCGCCTTCGGGATCAACTTCGGGGCGTATGTTTCGGAGATGTTCCGCACCTCGATCCAGGGAGTCGACAGGGGCCAGTGGGAAGCCGGCATCGCTTCCGGGTTTACAAGGGTCCGGACCTTCATCCACATCATCCTCCCACAGGCCCTGAGGCAGGTCCTGCCGGTTTATAAGGGGGAATTCATCTCCCTGGTCAAGATGACCTCAATCGTGGGGTATATCGCCGTTCAGGATCTGACCAAGGCCAGCGACATCATCCGCAGTCGCACCTTTGACGCCTTTTTCCCATTGCTGATGGCTGCCTTCATCTACCTGATCCTCGCCTGGATATTGACCTGGGGACTGGGCCGTATCGAGGTGTCGGTCGACCCAAAACGCAAGCGGATAAGAAAAATCAGGGAGGAAATCGCATGATCCGGATCGAAAACTTGTCCAAACACTTTGGCGACCTGGTCGTCCTGAAAGATGTCACCGCCCGCATCCGCCGGGGAGAGGTCATTACAGTCATCGGCCCCTCAGGGACCGGCAAAAGTACCTTGCTCCGGTGCCTCAACCTGTTGGAGAAACCGACGGGAGGGGCTGTTTTCATTGATGATCAGCCGCTGTTCAGCCCGCTAACCGACGTGCCGCGCATCCGGCAGAAGATGGGTATGGTTTTTCAATCATTTAACCTATACGCCCACCTCACTGTCCTGGAGAACCTGACGATCGGGCCGGTCAAGCTGCTCGGGATGAGCCGGCCGGCAGCCGACCGGAAAGCCTTGGAACTGCTCAAGCTCGTGGGGCTGGCCGAAAAGGTCTATAATTTCCCCGATGAACTGTCGGGCGGCCAGAAGCAACGGGTGGCCATCGCCCGCTGTATGGCAATGGAACCGGAGATCCTCCTGTTTGACGAGCCCACCTCCGCCCTCGACCCGACGATGGTGAGCGAAGTGCTGGCGGTCATTCGCCGGCTGGTCAGGGAGGGGATGACGATGATCATCGTAACCCACGAAATGGAATTCGCCCGCAGCATCTCAACACGGGTTTTTTATATGGATGAAGGGGTGATTTACGAGGAGGGTCCGCCCGACCAGATCTTTGAAAACCCGGTCAGGGAAAAGACCCGCGCATTCATCCACCGCATCCGGAGCATCTCGCGCGAGATCCACAGCCGGGATTACGACCTCTACAGCCTACAGGGGGAGATGGAAGATTTCTGCATCAAGCACATGATCCCGAAAAAGGTTACCACCCACATCCTTCACCTGGCTGAGGAGGTGATCGGACTGCAGCGCGATTTCACCGATGTGCGCATCAGCCTCTCCTTTTCGGAAAAAGAGGGGGCCATCGAAATGGTTTGTACAAGCAAGGGGGGACCCTTCAATCCATTGGAGCCCGGCGTACTGGACGACGACATCGGCCTCAAACTGATCCAGGCCCGCACGAAATCATTAACGTACGCCTACCAGGACAACACCAACATTCTAACCCTCCAACTCCCCACACCCTAACGCCCCCGTGCCCCTGTGCCCCCGTGCCCCTGTGCCCCTGTGCCCCTTGGTATTCACACACTCACCCCATACTCCCTCAACGCGTCATTCAGCGCCGTCTTCAGGTCGGTTGAGGCCTTGCGCCTCCCGATGATCAGGGCGCAGGGCACCTGGAAATCGCCCGATTGGAACGATTTGGTATAGGAGCCCGGGATCACGACCGACCGGGGTGGTACGAATCCTTTGTACTCAATTGTTTCATCGCCCGTGACATCCAGGATCCTGGTGGATCCGGTGATGACCACGTTGGCTCCGAGCACGGCCTCCCGCCCGATCCGGGCTCCCTCGACCACGATGCACCTGGAGCCGATAAACGCATGATCCTCAATGATCACCGGGGCGGCCTGCACCGGTTCCAGCACCCCGCCGATCCCGACACCGCCGCTCAGGTGCACGTGCCGTCCGATCTGCGCGCAGGAGCCCACCGTAGCCCAGGTATCGACCATCGTCCCCTCCTCCACGCGGGCTCCGATATTGACATAGGAGGGCATCAGGATCACGCCCGGCGCCAGGTAACTGCCATAGCGTGCAACGGCGTGCGGCACCACCCGGACACCCTGGCCGGCATAATCGTGCTTCAGCGGGATCTTGTCGTGAAACTCCAGCGGCCCGGCCTCCGTCACCTCCATCTTCCGGAGGGGGAAATAGAGGATCACAGCCTTCTTGATCCATTCATTCACTACCCACCCATCGCCTTGCGGCTCGGCTACCCTCAGCCTGCCCTTGTCCAACTCCTCAATGACCAGCTCAATGGCCTCCCTAACGTGCGGCTCGTTTAATAACGCCCGGTTGGCCCAAACCTGCCCGATAATATCTTTTACCACCTGCATCTTTCATTGCTTTGAGGATCAAAGATAATTCTATTGGGCTGTTTTCTATATTTGATCAATTAAACTCAAAACGATGAAACAACTGTGGATTACCCTTTTGCTCCTGTCGCTGATCCCGGCTGCCCTCAGGGCACAGACCAACCTGGCCTACCAGGTGCCGCCACCGCAACTCGCCGCCGTGGTCGATGCCCCATCTACACCAACCCTCCAGCTGGATAACGGCGGCCGGTTTGCGATCCTGCAAACCCGCTCCGAAAGTCCTATTATCGAGGATTTTGCTGATGAGATGCTTCGCCTCGCAGGCCTTAGGATCGACCCCGCCATTAATGCCCCAAGCCGGCCGGGTTACCTGACCGATATCTCCCTTCTTGATCTTAAGACATTGGAAGAGAAGCGATTCAGCGGACTGCCAAAAGGAATGAAGATCTACCGGGTAAGCTGGGCCCCCGACGACAGCGGGGTTGCCATCATCGAACTGACGGCCGGCGGACTCTACCTCTGGTATGCGGATCTGGCCACCCTTACCGCCCGCAAGCTGGTCAACCAGCCGCTTAACGGACTGCTCGGGGGAACCTACTCCTGGCTGCCTGACGGAAAGAGCTTGATAGTCAAGCTGATCCCCGAAAACCGCGGAAGCAGGCCCCAGTTCACCAATGTTCCGTCCGGACCGGTGATCCAGGAATCGACGGGCAGCAAGGCTGCCGTGCGAACCAGCCAGGATATGCTCACCGGCCCCAACGACGAAGTGCTCTTTGACTATTACGCCAAGGCCCGCCTCATCAGGGTGAGTATCGACGGCACAACGCAAAACCTGCTCCCGGCCGGTCTCTATTCCGGGATTGACATAGCCCCCGGTGGAGAGTACCTTCTGATCGACCGGGTCACGAAGCCCTACTCCTACCAGGTGGGCTACTCGTCGTGGCCCACGGTGGTCGGGGTGTACGACCTGTCTGGCAAGCTGGTGCGCGAACTGTTCCGGATCCCCCTGATGGAGGAGGTTCCGACCGGGTACGACGCCACCCGGCCCGGCCCGCGCGCTATCCGCTGGAGGCAGGATGTGCAGGCCTCCCTCTACTGGGTGGAGGCCCTGGATAATGGCGATCCCAAGGTGGAGGTGCCGTTCCGCGACCAGCTCTACCGCCTGGATGCACCGTTCACCGGAGAACCTGTGGCACAGTTCAGGACCAAAATGAGGTTCGGCGGCATCAGCTGGATCCGTGACGACCTCGCCGTGATGGGGGAGGGCTCCTCCAAAACCCGCCGGACGATCACCTACTTTGTCAATCCTTCTGATCCTTCAGCCGATCCGGTATTGCTCTGGGACCGTTCCTCCGAAGACCGCTACTCCAACCCGGGAAGCTTCGTGATGACCGGCCAGCGCGGACGCTCCCTCATCCTGACAGCCGACAAGGGCAGGACACTCTTCCTGACCGGCTCCGGCTCATCCCCAGAGGGCGACCGCCCCTTCCTCGACAAGTTCGACATCAAAACACGCCAAACCACCCGGATTTGGCAGTCGGAAGCCCCGTGGCACGAATCGGTCTCCCGAATTCTTGATCCGGATAAACTCCTGATACTGACCACCCGGCAATCTGTTACCGAGCCTTCCAACTATTTCATTAGAGACCTTAAGAGCCGAAAGCCAACCCTGACGAGGGTCACCTCCTTCACCGACCCGTTCCCCTTTATGCAGGGGGTTAAAAAAGAGCGGCTTACCTATTACCGAAACGATGGCGTTCAACTGACCGCAACCCTCTATACTCCGGCAGGCTGGAAGAAGGAGGATGGCCCCCTGCCTACCCTGATGTGGGCCTATCCGGTCGAGTACAAGTCGAAGGACGCGGCCGGCCAGATCAGTGGCTCGCCTTACTCTTTTACCCGCCTGAGCGCAAACTCCGCCATCCCGTTCGTAACCCAGGGGTATGCCATTCTCGACAACACGGCTTTCCCAATAATCGGTGAGGGAGAGGCCGAGCCGAACGATACCTTCGTGGAGCAACTGGTGGCCAATGCCAGGGCCGCCATCGACAAGGCAGTGGAGATGGGCGTGACCGACCCGAAGCGCGTAGCCGTCGGCGGCCACTCCTACGGAGCCTTTATGACGGCTAACTTGCTGGCCCATTGCGATCTATTTGCCGCCGGTATCGCCCGGAGCGGTGCCTACAACCGTACCCTGACCCCCTTCGGCTTCCAGAGCGAGCGGAGAACCTACTGGGAAGCACCTGAAATCTATTAC
>JAWOHI010000215.1:0-9433 GCA_046485255.1 Bacteroidales bacterium | reverse complement strand
ATCAATCCCGAGAATGCCCTGGAGCGGACCAACCAGAAATTTATCAGGAGATTCGGGTATCTGGAAAGGGAGACCCTTAAAAAAGGTCGAAGCCTCCGGGATATGACCCTGGAGGAAATGGACTATTTCTGGAACCTGGCTAAAGAGCTGGAAGATCAGGAATCCTGATCCTCACCGCCGGTCTCCGGTCCGGGTTCGGCTGTTTCCTCATCGCTGGTCAGCGACCAGTCGAGCTGCCCCCACCTGATGAGGATGTTATACCAAAGGAACAGTTTCTTCATGTCCGAAACGTAGACCCTGTCGCGGTCATAATCTGGAACCAGCTCCCCAAACAGCTCCTTTATCTGGGCTGACGATAGGGCTTTGGGATCATCCAGTTCCTTTCCCTCTTTCCTGGAGTGGATTTCGGCCAGGACATTCTTCAGGGGTTTATCTTCGGCATCGGTGAATACGGCAATTTCCTCCAGGGAACTGACCCGGTTGTTCGTGTGGACGGGCATACGCTGGCCCGTTTCCAGGCTTTCGACAATCAACAGGTTCTTGCCTTCCGAAATGAATTTGTACAAACCGGGTTGCCCCGAAACCGTAACGATCTCCTTTAAATCCATTTTTATTTTTTCTGCAAAGATATCAAATCAGTTGATTCCTCTGGCTTTTCTAACCTTTTCCCACGCCTCGTTCAGCTTCTGGAACTTTTCGTTGGCACCGGTCCGTATCTCATCACCCAGATAAGCCACCTTGTCGGGGTGATATTTGACGGCCATTTTCCGGTACGCTTTTTTCAATTCCTCCTCGGTTGCATCCGGGCTCACCTCAAGGACGGCATAGGCCGATTCCAGGTCATCCCGGTGCAGGCTTTTCATCGAGCTGAAGTCTTCGGAGCGGATTCCCATATGGTAGGCGATCCGTTCGACCGTCTTCATCTCCATCTCGCTAACCATCCCGTCGGCCAGACAGATTCCGTAGAGCAGATGCAGGAGTTGCAGCCTGGAGCTGTAATCCATATACCGGCCAATCTGGCGGCTGATCTCATCGGTGGGGATCTCCTGGTTGAGGATATCGCGCAGCAGGAGGGCAGACTCCCTGGCCGTTGACGGTCCAAAGGCCTGGATGAAATACTGCTTGACAAAGTCCAGCTCCGATTTCAAAACACGACCGTCCGATTTCATAACGGCGGCGATCAGGACGATGAGGCTGGTGAGGAAATCGCCCTGGGTAGTCCGTGTACGGTGCTGATAAGTAGTCTGTTGAGAGCCTGGCTGCTGATTGTCAAGCATTGCTCCGAGGGCAAATCCAAGCAGTCCGCCGAGGGGTCCCAGGAACGCCCAGCCCAGGCCGCCGCCGAGCCATTTACCAAACTTAGCCATTGGTCATAACGGTTATTCGTTGATGAATGTCCAAAACCTGGGGTAGGATAGCGGTATGGCCGTCATTTCGGATAATGAAATCGGCCAGTTGCTCCTTCCTGCTGTCGGGCCACTGGTTTGTCAATCGTTCCACCACCTTGTCGCGGGTTGTCCGGTCTCGTTCCATAACGCGCTCGATCCGAAGGTGTTCAGGGGCCGTAACCAGGATGGTGGCATCGAGCTTATGGTAGATCCCGGTTTCGAACAGGATGGCTGCTTCGTGGAGTACGTAGGGTTTCCCTGATTGGGTATTGACCCATTGGATATAATCCTGGACAACCAACGGGTGCACCAGGCTATTGACCTGTTCCAGTGCACCGGGGTTGGAAAAAAGGTGGCCGGCTAAAACCGTCCGGTTGAGCCTATCCCCCAGGTAAACCGGATCACCGAACCAGGATGTCAGTTTCTCCCGGATGAGCGGATGGGTTTCCATCAGCGCCCTGGCAGCCGGGTCTGCCTCGTAAACGGGGATTCCAAGAATCTTGAAGATCCTTGAAACCAATGTTTTGCCAGAACCGATACCGCCGGTGAGTCCGATCGATTTCATAAGGCGGATTTGAACCGGAACCGAATGGTATCGGGGGCAACCGACAGGACGCTTAGGTCGCCGAGCTGGTTCCTGAAGCTGCCGATGAACCGGCCCATCGGAACGGCCTCAATGATTTCGGCAGGCTGCCGCACTACAGATGACCTGATCTCCACGAAATCGATGTGAAGCGGAGCCCGGGGGATACGCAGGTTATACCTCAGAATGGCATATCCCGGCCCTTCGATGCGAAGTTTCACGGATGGTGACTGCGGCTCTTCCAACCGGATAGTGGCGGGTATCCCGTCGATCAGGAGCTGCCTTTCGATGCTCGTGGTGTAATTGTTTTCCAGGGCGCGCAGGAACCACAGGAACAGTGCGGCGAGGATGCAGAGGGCCATAACCAGGAACTTCCGGTTCCTGGCCCGGTCCGGTGTAACAACCGGCAGGGTGTCGCTCCTGTCGCCCGGCTCTTCCACTGGTTACGGTTTGGGCTGGTCGGCCAGGTCTTCAGCCGTGCGGACGACCGATCCCTTGTCCAGTTTAATGCGGACGTTCTGGTCAATCTCCAGCAGGACCGTGCGGTCGGATACTTCGGCGATGCGCCCGTAAATCCCGCCGGCGGTGACTACTTTGTCTCCCTTTTTCAGGGATTCGCGGTAGTTCTTGAGATCTTTCTGCTTTTTCATCTGGGGCCTGATCATAAAAAAGTAGAAGATCACGATGATCAGACCAAAGAAGATAAGCGAAGAGTACGGGTTGGCCTGGCCTGCCGGTTTGGCTGCCTGAAGAAGGATGAAGCTTAAGCTATTCATTTTATGAGGGTTAGATTATTTCTTGTTACCGGGAATCATCACTTCGGCTGTGATTTCCAACTTGACGGTATTGGGCTGGGCATTCGTGAGCAGGCTGACGCTCTTGCTCTCCGCACCGCTGCGCCCGGCTGAGTTGAACATCACGTCGACCGTGCCCTTTTCGCCCGGGCGGATCGGCTCCTTGGAGAAATTACCGACCGTACAGCCACAGGTGGAGGAGGCCTGGGAGATGACCAGGTCTGACCCGCCGGTATTGGTGAACGTGAACGTGTGCTCCACTTTTTCGCCCTGGATCACGATACCGAAATCGTATCGGGTGTTTTCGAACGTCATCACCGGGAGATCACCGGTCTTTCCTTTTCCGGAAGCGGTGACCGGATTGTTGATCAGGTCGGTGGATACTTCCCTGTCCGACTGTTGCCCGCCAGAGTTGCAGGACGCCAGGGCCACGACCAAGACCAGTAAAACCGAATAATAAAAGGTCAGCTTTCGCATAACGAATTTCATTTGAAAATATCCTTGCAAAATAAGTAATTTCATTTCAGTCGTCAAACCTCTCCGATCAGGCCGCGACCGGTTTTAACTATTTTTTTGTCAGTCCTCAGTTCGGCAAAAATCTTGTCGAGGATTCCGTTTATGAAGATGCTGCTCTTTTCGGTGCTGTAAAACTTGGCAATTTCGATGTATTCGTTCAGGGTAACCTTGACGGGGATCGAAGTGAAGTGGACAACTTCCGTTATGGCCATCTCCATTATCAGGATATCCATTGAGGCCAAACGCTCGAAGTCCCAGTTTTCGCTGTACTTGCGTATCAGGTCGCGATAATCCTGGCCGTGAAGGACCGTCTTTCGGAAAAGGTCCAGCACGAACACCCGGTCATCCTCGTTGCTGAACATATCCATCATCCGGAGGGGCCTGCCCGGCTTGAGGCGGTCGAGAGTCTTGATCACCATGCTCCCGATGAACTCCAGGTCGTCATTCCAGTAAATGCTCTGCTCCTCGAGCACCGTTTCGAGCCTTTCCCCGGGAATGATCAGTTCGGCCGCCATCCGGATGATGAACTTCTTTTCGTCTTCAAAGGTGACCTCCGGCCGTGCCATAAATTCCTGGTATGGTTCCCAGTCAAGCATTTCACGATAAATCCCCCGGATCATCTCCTCTTCGTTGGCCCAGGAAATACCCCGGGTTTCGACGTACCGGTTGAAATCGCGGTCCTCATTGATCAATTGGATGATGGACTGGTTGACAAACCTCGTATTGGGATTGGCCTCCTCCGGAGTCGGGAAGTATTTTGACTGAGCAATCTCGATACGCTGCCCGGCGTACCTGGCTATATCGCTGATCAGTAGTAAGATGAGATGGTAGAGATCGTAACTTTTCTCGATGCTGAACATCAGCTCTTTTTCCGATTTCCTGAGGTTTGCATCTTCCGAAGCCCGGTAGGCGTAGAGGAGGTGTAGGGCCTTGATGCGCAATAATCTTCTGCTGATCATTATTTGTAAGAACAATATTTTGAGGCCGCAAAGTTAGGAATTTTTCTGATTCCCGCTGCTTGTTGACAGATCGATTAAAAAGAGCGGGAACGATGCGTGGTTTTTGATTTTTTTCTATTTTTGATCGTTTTGGATCAAACTTAAATCTAATTGGGGCAAAATGGTTGAAAGAGAAAAAAGTGAAGGGATGGACCTTTACGACAGGGATGAGATTTATTCCAAGGTGGTCAGGGCCGGAAAGCGGACCTACTTTTTTGATGTGAAATCAACCAGGAGGGAGGACTATTACCTGACCATAACCGAAAGCAAGAAATCATTGGATAAGGATGGCCAGGCCCATTACGAAAAGCACAAGTTGTTCCTGTACAAGGAGGATTTTGACAAGTTTTTCGATGGGTTTCAAGATGCGGTGGGCTTCATTGGCGAGCTGCTATCGGGTGCCGCCGTGCCGGGAGGGGGCCAAGCAAAGGAGGATGGAGCCTTCAGCAGCGTCGAGTTCGAGGATCTGGAGGATACCAAGTAGAACCTAACGGGGCCGGTTTTCCGGCCTTTGTCGTAATTTCCTGATACCAGTATGGAATTAGTGATCAAGCCGGTAGCAACCAGGCGGGATTTGCGCGATTTTATCAAATTGCCGGCCCGGATCCATCGTGACCATACGAACTGGGTTCCGCCCATCTACTCGGATGAGTGGACATTCTTTAATCCATTGAAGAACAGGTCTTTCTCTTATTGCTACCATATCCGGTTGCTCGCCTATCGCGGTCAGGAACCCGTGGGCAGGATTATGGGTATCATCAATAGGAAGTACAACGAGCGGAAAGGGGAGAACAATGCCCGGTTCAACTACCTGGAAACCTATGAGGATCAAGAAGTAGTACACGCCCTGATCAGTGCGGTGGAGGAGTGGGCAAAGTCGCTTGGAACGAAAAAACTGGTGGGCCCACTGGGCTTCTCCGACAAAGAGCCGCAGGGATACCTGGTTGATGGGCTGGACCAGCCCATATCGCTCGTTTCGACCTGCAATTATGAGTACCAGGTCAGGCTGCTTCGCAATGAAGGCTACGAACCCGAAGTGAACCTGGTGGTTTACAACGCCGAGATTCCTGACGGGACGCCCCCCGTGTACCAGCGGATCCTGCCCCGACTGGAACGGTTGAACAAGGAGTTCAAAATGGTGGAATTTACCAGCCGGATCAAGTTGCGCCGCTATATTTACCCGGTGCTTCACCTCACTAACCGCGCCTTTGAGGGGATCTACGGGGCGCAGCCCTATGACCGGAAAGAGATGAAAGATTTCGCCAACCGGTTTATCTGGCTGTTGAACCCCAAACTGATCAAGGTGATCGAAAACAAGGCGGGACAGGTGATCGCCTATGTGATCGGGATGCCCGACATCACCCCGGGAATCCGCAAATCCAGAGGCTACCTCTTCCCGTTTGGGATCTTTTCAATTCTCGGAGCTGGCCGTAGGTCCAAACAGATTACCATGTTGCTGGGCGCCATCGATGACCCCTATCGGGGCCGGGGGCTGGATGTCATGATGGCTTTGCGGCTGTTTGAATCGGCGCGGAGAGAAGGCAAACGAATACTGGACAGCCATTTGGTCCTGGAATCCAACCAGGCTATGAGAATGGAGTATGAGCACATTGGCGGACAGATTGTCAAGCGTTACCAGATCTTCAGTAAAAAACTCTAATCATAACGGAATATGAACCACAAATTATTGATTGCCATAATGATGGTGATCCAGGCAACGATTCTGCAGGGGCAGCAGCTCAGGCAGGTTGACCTGGATTTTACGAAGGGAATGGCAGTAACGGGTTTTTCTGACGGCATCAATGCCTGGAAGGTTTCACCTCTTCCACTAGTCAGCTTCCGCTGTGGCGAAACCCTGATGGATTCGCGCCAGGCGGCAGAAGGTGCCGGGAGTCATCAGCAGGGAGCCCTCCTTGCCAACGGGCTGGAGATCTCCGTCTCGGTGGTGCCCGGTTTCAGTCCGGGTTGGAAAGCCGAGGTGACCATACGGAACACTTCACGCAAGGACACCATCGAGGTGTGGAACGTGGTGCCCTTCGGGGAAGATCCCGGCCGGGTCCATATCACTGGCCTGGGTCGTCACCGCCTCTCCAGGACCCACCTGTTCAGGCCCGGACAGAGCCCGGTGAACGTGATCGTGCCCGACAACGCCTGGGATCTGGGTTTCTCCGAAGTGTCGGGCGACGGTTACCAGGTTTGTGCCCTGGTCAGGCGCACCGGTTCGGGTGGTGCGCAAATCAAGCGGTTTGAGAACATCCTGTTCCCCGGTGGATCGGTAACCTACAGCATTTGGGCCGATCTTTACAAAGGGGATTGGCAGGAGGGGCTGAGGGTGATGTTCCAGGAGCGGCTTCTTTACGATCTGGAGTCGTTCGACCAATCCCTTTACGAGCGGCCCGACCTGAAATGGATCCGTCACACCTATGCGTCTCATCTCCTGTATGGTTGGGATCATCAGTATTTCGACAGCAAGCTGCAGAAAAACAATCTTGAAGAGTTTATCCTGAGGGGCAAGAAATGGTACGGCGGGGATGATTTCATTGGCATCTGGCCCACCTGGCCCTCGCTCGGGCTCGACCAGCGGAACCAGTGGGACCTTTTCCGAGATATGCCCGGCGGATTGGACGAATTGCGGTCGGTGGCGGAAATGTGCCGGAGTCACGGAGCCCGGTTCTTTATTTGTTACAATCCCTGGGATGAGGATACCCGCTCGGAGAGCCACTACACCGGGATGGCCGACTTAATCCGCCAGACCACGGCCGATGGGGTGGTACTCGACACCAAGGGCAGCTCCTCACTGGAGCTGCAGTGGGCAGCCGACAGCGTGCGGAGCGGGGTGGTGATGTACAGCGAGGGAATGGCCGTTCCCAGGGATATGCCCGGAATTGTCTCGGGAAGGGTTCATAATGCCCTCTACTACCCGCCATTGCTTAACCTGAACAAGTTCATCAAGCCCGAATTTGCCATCTACCGGGTGGCTGAGCTGGCCTACGAACCGATCCGGCGCGAATATGCCACCTCTTTCTTCAATGGCTATGGCACGGAACTGAATATCTTCAAGCCGGGGAGGCCCGACTGGATCGAGTCGGACTACCGGTTTTTCGGCCGGACGTTGATGGTTCTGCGGGAGCATACCTCCAATTTTGTCCGCAGAGAGTTTATCCCACTGATTCCAACCCTTCAGGATCAGGTCTTTGTCAATTGCTGGCCCTCGCCGGAACGGACCGTCTACACCATTTTCAGTGTTCTCCCCGAGGGTTTCGAAGGGCCGCTGTTTGAGGTTCACCCAGAGGAGGGATACCATTACGTGGATGTTTGGGAGCACCGTGAGCTGGAATTGGTTGAAGCCGATGGCAAATATTTCGTACCGGTCAGAACCGACGCCTTTCACCGCTCCTGGCTCGGAACCAACAATGAAGGTGCGGTTAGCGCCGTGGTCCGCTACCCGGTGCGCCTATCCGTCGACCTGAACATCGACCGCCTCACGTTGGCCGCTGCCGGGGGGGAGCTGATCCGGATTTGGGCCGGGGACCCCGATTATGAGAAGGAGCCGGCAATCCTGAAGGCTGAAGCTCAGACGGTGCGCCTCGGAGACCTTTTTGGGCGGTTTGAGGGAGATTTCATCATCCAGCTGATGGAAGATGGTGAGGTGGTTGACGAGCGGATTGTTCATATTCCTCCGGGGACACCCCGGCTGGTCAGCGAGAGTGTCCGGACGGTGCCGTCCGCCACGCCCCCGGCCGGTATGGTGACTGTTCCCGAAGGTACGTTTGATTGGAAGACTACCAATGGCGACGACTTCATCTCATACCCCAAGAGCCCTTATCGTGAAACGATCCTAATGAGCTCCTTCTATATGGACAAGCATCCGGTAACCAACAAGCAGTATGCTGCATTCATCGAGGCAACCGGCTATGCCCCAAGTGATACGGCTAACTTCCTGAAGAACTGGGTCAACGGGAGGCCGCCCCGCTCCTTGGAAAACCATCCGGTCACCTATGTGTCTTACGAGGATGCCAAGGCTTATGCAGCGTGGGCCGGCAAGCGCCTGCCCACCGAACTGGAGTGGCAGTATGCGGCCCAGACACCCGACCTGAGGCCCTGGCCCTGGGGAGGGGAGGAAGGGATCACCCGCGAACTACAATGGGTAACCAATACGCTGACCGTAAGCAAGATAAAGGGCATCGACAAGCGTTTCTGCAACCTGGGTAACGGGACGCTTGACCCGGTTGGCCGTTACCCCAGGGGAGCCAACCCATATGGTTTGGAGGACCTGGTGGGGTCGGTGTGGCAACTGACTAATGATGAATATGATAATGACTCGAACCATTATGTGATGATGAAAGGCGGAAGTTATTTCAGTCCGGGGTCGAGCTAGTGGTATGGTCAGGGCGGCCCGCGCGAGCTTCATTACCGGCAAATGCTCCTGCGGGTATCCCGCGGATTTGAACGTAATGCCACGGTCGGATTCCGGTGTGTGGTTGACCGCTAGTAATCCCATTCGGAAAATAAAAGAGGCTGCTCCATCGGGGCAGCCTCTTTTTAATGATAGAGTTCAACCGGGTTAATCCTTGTATTTCAGCCGTCCGCCGAGGCCGATTTCAAGCAGGCCCATATCCTTCATCTGTCCGGTGATCTGCTCGGCAACCAGTTCGCTGTCATTGGTGATCTCCTTAATGACCTCAACCAGCTTCGTTTCCAGCTTAGGCCGGGCTACCTTCGGCTTGCCGAATAGGGACCGCAGTACCTGCTCCGTGTTGTGATCCAGTGAGGGATGGATGGACAACTTGGCTTCTACTTCCTCCTGGGTGATGGGCTTTTCAGTCCTCTGCTTCCTCGGCTTTGATTCTTTGGGCTCCTTAACTTTAACCGCTTTGGCTTTTTTTGCGGCGGCTTTTTTGGCTTTAACCTTTTTGGCCGGCTTGGCTTTCTCTTCTCCAACCGGTTTTTCTTCCTTGGCTTTTTTAGGGCGACCGGGCTTGCGCTTGGCTACTGACTCCTGATCGACTGATTCGACCGGCTTGGTTTTTTTTGCGGCGGCTTTTTTGGCTTTGGCCTTTTTAACCGGCTTGGTAGCAACCTGGTATGCGTCTGTGGTGATCAGCTCAACGGGAATTCCCAGGTCCCTTAGGAAATGGGGGGGCTTTGTCATTT
>JAWOHI010000388.1:0-4288 GCA_046485255.1 Bacteroidales bacterium | reverse complement strand
CACCGGAAGCTCATCTCCGAAAAACTCGTTGCACTTGATGCCTGCATCCCTGGCAATATGAACCACGGCCCTTTTGTGGTCCATAAAGGTCACCTTGAGTCCGGGGACCAGCAAGGTGAACGGGATGGTGTTCAAATCGTTTATTGTCAAAACGCTCCGCTCCAGGGCAATTTCCCAGGTGCGGGCAGTCTTTTCCCTGAGGTCCGGATCCTGGATCCAATCAAGCTCAGGCCAAAGGTCAAGTATTTGTTTGTTCATTTCATTACAATTTGGCGATAATGGCATCTGCCATCTGCAAGGTGGACGCCGCCCCCCGGCTGATGACATCAGGAGATCCCTTCATTTTAAGCATATCGTAAGTCATAACCCGCCCTTCGGCAATCAATTCCTTTATGGCATTTTCAATGCGGCCGGCGATCTCCGCTTCGCCGATATGATTCAGCATCATACAGGCTGAGGCGATCATCGCAATTGGATTGACAATGGAAATCGGGTAATCGGCATATTTAGGGGCTGATCCGTGAGTCGGTTCAAATACGGCCACCTCCTCGCCCAGGTTGGCCGAGCAGGCAAAGCCCAGTCCGCCGATCAGTCCGGCAAAACCATCGGAAACAATATCGCCGAACATGTTACCGGCAACGATAACCCCATAATCTTCAGGGTTTTTCGTCAGCCACATCATCTGGGCATCGATATTGGTGTTCCAGAGCTCGATTTCGGGGTATTCGTTTTTCTGGATCTCCTGGGCCATTTTATACATCATTCCAGAAGTTTCCCGGATTACGTTGGGCTTTTCGCAAACGGTAACCGACCTGTACTGGTTGTCCCGCGCGTATTTAAAGGCAGCCCTGAGTATCCTGCCGGTGTATTTCCTCGTGAAGATCCGGGTAGAGATAGAGAGCTCTTCCCTGGGAACCGAGCCAAAATTCTTAACAAAAGCCTTATGCGACCGGAAAGCCTGATAGACCTCCTCGGGCGGGTTGGACCATTCGACGCCGCAGTAGAGACCTTCGGTATTTTGCCGGAAGATCACTACATCAATTTCGGGCTCCTCAATGGTGCTACCGGGCCCTCTTCTGATGAAATTCAGCGGGTTCCCTTTGTAGGTCTTGCAGGGACGGATGCAGATGTCAAGATCAAACAGCTGGCGCATTCCGACAATCGGGCTGGAGTAAACCAGTCCCTGACCCTGCAGTTCCGCCGACAGCTCGGCAGCCGCTGCATCCTTGGGCTTTGAGGTGATGGCCCCGAAAAGCCCGATCTTGTGCTCCCTCAGGGCGTTGATAGTCCGCTCCGGCAGCGGGTTCCCCTCTTTTTTCCAAAATTCCCATCCAATGTCAGCGTGTACGTAATCAGCCTGAAATCCGGCCTTATCCAGCACCTTGATGGCGGCCTCCAGCACCACGGTACCAATTCCATCACCTGGCATAACTACAATGGTTCGTTTAGACATATTCTCGTTCTTTTAAGTTAAGTTGATTAATAATCATAGGGTCCACGTAGTAAATATAGGAGATAATTTTAAGATGTTATCTTTACACGAAAGCACAGAAAACATGACCCAATTCAGCGCCCTGCAACCCCAACCTCTATGGAATTTCTTCCACAGTATCCTGGCCATTCCCCGCCCGAGCGACCAGGAAGAGTTGATCCGTAATTACCTGGTTGACTTTGCCGTTGAGCGTAACCTCGGGTACGAATTGGACCAGGCAGGAAACCTGATGATCCGCAAGGCGGCCACACCCGGCATGGAGGGTCGGCAATCCGTATGCCTGCAAAGCCATCTCGATATGGTGTGCGAGAAGAATTCCAACATCGATTTCGATTTTTTGCAAGATCCGATCCCGGCTTACGTCGATCAGGGCTGGGTCAAGTCGAGGGGAACAACCCTCGGGGCCGATGACGGTATCGGGATCGCGACCCAGATGGCCATTCTGGATTCCACGGAGGTGGCGCACGGCCCACTGGAGTGTCTTTTCACGGTAGCGGAGGAGACCGGCCTTACGGGTGCCTTTGGCCTCGGGGAGGGTTTTATCCACAGTAAAATCCTGCTTAACCTGGACTCGGAGGACGAAGGGGAGATTTTCATCGGCTGTGCAGGCGGAATTGACATGACCGCCTGGCTTGGCTTTGAAAAACAGAAGGTTCCTCCGGGCTCCACCGGGTTTGAATTGACGGTTGCCGGACTCCGCGGGGGCCATTCTGGTGATGATATTCACAAGGGGTACGGCAATGCCAACAAGATCATCAACCGGTTCTTAAGGGCAGCCCGGGATCATTTTGGCATCCGCCTCCACCACCTGGAGGGTGGTAACCTGCGTAATGCCATTGCCCGTGAGGCGAGGGCAATCTTTACAATTGCCTCTGGCAAGGAGGAGGCCCTGCACCATTTGTTCATCAAGTTCAGCAAGGGGCTTGAAAAGGAGTTTCCGGTGACCGAACCGGAGATGGCCCTCCGGTTAAATGAGCACCCATTGCCGGATTGGGTCATCGACCAGGCCGCCCTGTATCGGCTGATCCATTCTGTATATGCCTGTCCTCACGGGGTTTACGCCTGGAGTCAGGCCATGCCGGGCCTGGTGGAGACCTCCTCCAACCTGGCCGCCATCCGGTTTCAGGACAATGAGATCAAAATTACCACGAGCCAGAGGAGCTCCCTGGAATCGGCCAAGGAGGATATGATCAACACGGTCGAATCGGTTTTCCTGCTTGCCGGTGCCCGATGCAAACGATCCACGGGGTATCCAGGATGGAACCCCAATCCGGCCAGCCCGATCCTGGAAATTTCGGTTGATGCCTATCGGACGTTGTTCGGAATAGAACCCCACGTAAAGGCAATCCATGCCGGCCTCGAATGCGGCCTTTTCCTCGAAAAATACCCGGATCTGGATATGATCTCCTTCGGGCCTACGATCAAGGGGGCTCACTCGCCTGACGAACGACTCGAAATCAGTACTGTTAAGAAATTCTGGGATCTGCTGACCGAAATCCTTAAACGCATTCCCAATGCCTAAACCGCTGATCGTGGAAAAAGATCCCTACCTGGAGCCTTTCGAACACATCATTTCGGGCAGGCTCGAGAGGATCCGACTCAAAAAGAGGGAGTTGGCCGGAGAGGGCAGCCTGAGGGATTTTGCCGACGGACACCTGAAATTTGGGTTGCATCGGGAAGCCGGAGGTTGGATTTTAAGGGAATGGGCGCCCGGAGCCACAGGGATCTGGCTGACCGGCACCTTCAACCAATGGAAGAAACTCGAGGAGTACCGCTTTCAGAGATCTGGAGAAGGATTCTGGGAATTGAGGCTGGACAAAGATCGACTTCATCATCTCGATGAATATAAATACTATATCTCCTGGCCGGGGGGAGGCGATTTCAGGTTGCCCCTGTGGGTCAGGAGGGTGGTCCAGGACGAATCCACCAAGGTATTCAACGCCCAGGTTTACTGCCCCACCCCCACTCCGGCATCCCGGTTCACGCCTCCGGCCAGTCGGCAACCCCTCCTGGTTTATGAAGCACATATCGGAATGTCGTCTGAGGAAGGCAGGGTAAACAGTTACGATGAATTCAGGATAAATATTTTACCAAGGATACACCAGCTGGGCTATAATACCATCCAGTTGATGGCCATCCAGGAGCACCCCTATTATGGCTCCTTCGGTTACCACGTTTCCAATTTTTTTAGTGCTTCGAGCCGTTTTGGAACCCCCGAGGAGCTGAAGGAGTTGATCCGGGCCGCCCACGAAATGGGCATCCGGGTGATAATGGACATCGTGCACTCCCACGCCGTCAAGAATGTGCTGGAGGGGCCGGGGCTCTATGACGGGCGACCGGATCTGCTTTTTCACTCTGGTCATCGCCGCGAACACCCGGCCTGGGATTCCCTCTGTTTCAATTATCGCAGCAACGAAACGCTCTATTTCCTGCTCTCCAACTGCCGTTTCTGGATAGAAGAGTATGGGTTTGACGGATTCAGGTTCGACGGGGTCACCAGTATGCTGTACCTCGACCACGGCCTTGGGAAGGCCTTCACCTCCTACCATGACTACTTTAATGACAATATCGATGAGGAAGCCCTGACTTACCTCGGATTGGCCAACCTGTTGATCCACGAGATCAACGCCCAGGCATTGACCATCGCCGAAGATATGAGCGGAATGCCCGGCCTGGCAGCTCCTAGTCAGGTTGGAGGATTCGGATTCGACTACCGGCTTGCGATGGGGATTCCTGACTTCTGGATCAGGATGCTCAAGGAGCTGCCTGATGAACAATGGAGCGTTTCCACTATCT
>JAWOHI010000384.1:0-2889 GCA_046485255.1 Bacteroidales bacterium | reverse complement strand
GACATAGCCGGCCGGGAGGTCTATCGTGAGGAGGTCTCCGTTCGGGGCAACCGCCTGTACCGGACCATTGATCCCGGTTTGGTTCCGGGACTCTATTTCGTCCGCGTCTGGTCGGGGGTCAACCACCTGACAGCCAAGATTCTGGTTCAGTAATCAGCCGGTCTGACGGCTATTTCCTGAGCATATCCCGCATCACATAGAAGGCCTCTTCAAGGTAGATATCCTTGGAGAGGTCTTCTACCATTCGCTCGGCGATCTCCTTGCGGGCGGTATCCTGTTTCATATGCTCCAGATCGGCTTTCAGTGTGCTGATCTTTAGGCCGGTAGGCTCTTTCATCACCTTTTCGTACTTGCGGGCCTCGGCCATCTGGTTTTTCAGTGTCTTGAGGTATTGGTCGATATGCAGGCTGAAGGTGCTGTTTTCCGACTCCTTCTTGATTCGGCCGGCATTCTGTTTGATCAGTTGGAACTGCGGGTGGGCTGAAACCCTTTTTTCGCTGGTCGCCAGTAGCTTATCCTTGGTAATCGGGATATTCCAGGGGGTAAAGCGGGCGGGGTTGATCTCATCCCAGGGGAGGGCGAGCTCCTCCTCCTTTTCACCTATTTTCATCAGCTGGTAGGGGTCGGGGAGGACGATATCCGGGGTGACTCCCTTGAGCTGGGTGGTTTTACCGTTTACGCGGTAGAATTTCTGGATGGTGAGGGAGAGGGCACCGAGCGGTTTGACATCATTAAGGCGGTCAGGCACATACTCATCAAGGTTGTTGACCCGCTGCACCGTCCCCTTGCCCCAGGTGGAGGGACTTCCCACGATGACGCCGCGGCCGTAATCCTGGATGGCGGCGGCGAAGATCTCTGAGGCGGATGCGCTCGAGAAATTCGTCATCACCACCAGCGGCCCGCCGTATTGGGTTCGTGGGTCATCGTCATCGAGCACGAGGGGGTTCCCTTCGCGCGCCTTGATTTGGACGACGGGGCCTTTCGGGAAGAAGAGGCCGGCCATCCTGACGGCTTCAGGGAGGGAACCACCGCCATTATTGCGCAGGTCAACGATCAGGCCGTCAATGTTTTCTGCCTGAAGCTTGACGATTTCACGGGCCACGTCCTCGGAGCAGCGCCGTCCGTTGCGGTCCTGGAAATCCTGGTAAAACTGCGGCAGGAAGATATACCCCACCCGGGATTGCCCGGCGGGATCAGTCATTATCACCGATGAGGCGTAAGACTCCTCCATCACCACCACGTCGCGGATGAGGATCACTTCGTTGATCGATCCGTCCCGTTTGCGAAGGGTCAGGCGCACCTTGGTCCCTTTTGGCCCCTTGATCATCGCCACGGCGTCCTCCTGCTTCATATCGAGAATGTCGACTGCATCCTCATCGCCCTGGGCCACTTTCATTATCAGGTCGTTGACCTCCATCTTCTTGCTCCTCCAGGAGGGGCTCCCGGGGAACATATCGATTACCATCAGGTACCCGTCCTTCTGACGGAGGGTGGCGCCGATCCCTTCGTACTTGCCGGCCATATTCATATCGAACCGCTCCTTGTCGCGCGGTGGCATATACATTGAGTGCGGGTCATAGGCCGAGATCACCGAATTGATATAGATCGACCAGCGGTCGGTCTGGTCCATTGTCTTGACTCGCGTGTACCAGTCATTATAGTTCTCAAGCAACGCTTTGCGCGCTTCGGCCTCCAGCTGGTCGACTGTCTTGATCTTCACGGTATCCGATTTCTTGGCGGCTTCTTCCTGGGCCTGGATGCTGCCGGCCACGCGGGCGACCACCTGCAGCTTCAGCGCCTTGCGCCAGGCTTCCCGCAGCTCGGTTTGGTTCCCGGGGTATTTGGTCTTTTCGGGGTCGGTTTCGGTCGTCTCATTCACCTTCAGGTCGAACGGGGCGGTCAGGAACTCGGTATAATAGGCTTTTGTCTCAAGCAACCGGCTTTGTATCAGGTTGGATGAGAGGGTAAAGAATTCCATCGACCGGTTTTTCCACTGGTCGTCGATCTGCAGGCGGTACTTGCCAAGCTGGTCGATATCCTGCTGGAGAAAATAGCGTTTGTTCAGGTCGAGCCGTTCGGTGTAGATCTTGAACACCCGTTGCGAGAACTCGTCGTCCACGGCAACCGGCTGGTAGTGCCTTTGTGACAGGAACTGGTAAACGGTTTCATTCAGTACGGCCTCCTTTTTCAGGTTGGGCTGATAAAAAGCGCTGACCACGACGATGATGGCCGTTGCGGCCAGCATCAGGAATAGAAATCTTTTCTTCATTTTGAAAGCGGAACAAAAGTCACACCAAAATTAACACCAGGAACCGTCTTTTGTTGCCTAAGTGAAGGGAATAAATCCGGCGCGGTCCAGTTTGCCGACGATAAACTTGACCAGGTACTTGTTTTCGAGGTTGATGACATATTTTCGGGAATTCCCTTCGGAGTTGATTATCAGGTCTTTGTCGCGAAGCCACTTGATCATTCTGGAGATATCTCCAGCCTGTTTCTGGGGGAAGAGGATCCGGATGTCGGCAGCCTGGAAAACCTGTTTTTCGATCGCCACGTCGATGATGAGGCGGTCGTGGTCGCTGAACACCCGGTCGAACAGCGGGTGTTTGAAAGCCGGTATCAGGATCTCCTCCTTGAAGACCTCGTAATTCATCAGGCGGTCCATTCGGAGCAGGTCATTTCGCAGGCCCAGGAGGGCGAATTCGATGTATTCGAGCAGGTCTTTCTCCTTGTCGGAGTCGGCTTTCCGCAGCAGGTGGAGGTATTTGTCGGGGTCGGGAGCTACGCAGAAGGTGGGGTTGATGATCCGTTTGGCGGTTCCTGCGAAGCCCTGTTTCTGTAGCATCACGTAAGAAAAGAGGCGGCTGACGAGTCCATTGGCATCCCTGAAAG
>JAWOHI010000381.1:0-4643 GCA_046485255.1 Bacteroidales bacterium | reverse complement strand
CAGATCGTCACCAACCAGTTCAATCTTACCTCCCAGCTCCCTGGTCAGGTTCTGCCAGCCGGTCCAGTCGTTCTCGGCAAGGCCGTCCTCGATGGAAACGATCGGGTACTTGTTCACCCAATCAGCCCAAAGGGCAATCATTTCGTCTGATGTTTTAACAGACTGATCCGATTTGAAGAACAGGTATTTGCCATCCTTCCACATCTCGCTGGTGGCCGGATCGAGACAGATGGAGATGTCGTTACCGGGCTTGTAGCCAGCCTTGATAATGGCTTCCAGGATCACTTCCATCGCCTCTTCGTTAGATTTCAGGTCGGGAGCATATCCACCCTCGTCACCGATACCGGTTGAGTAACCCCTGCCTTTCAGGACCGTCTTCAGGGCGTGGAAAGTCTCCACACCCATCTGTATCGAGGTGGCAAAATCCGGGGCGTTATGCGGGGCGATCATAAACTCCTGGAAATCCACGCTGTTTTGTGCGTGGGCTCCACCGTTGATCACATTCATTGCCGGTACCGGCAGCGTGCAGGCATTGGTGCCGCCGATATAGCGGTACAGCGGCAGACCGACGCTTTTCGCTGCGGCGTGCGCTACCGCCAGGGATACCCCAAGGATGGCATTGGCACCCAGCTTGCCCTTGTTCGGAGTCCCGTCCAGCTCAATCATCGTATAGTCGATGTTTCGCTGGTTGTAGGCGCATAAACCCGTTACCACGGGAGCAATCTGCGAGTTGACGTTGTTGACGGCCTTCAGCACACCCTTGCCCAGGTAACGGGATTTATCACCGTCCCTGAGTTCAACTGCCTCTTTTTCACCGGTTGAAGCACCGGAGGGAACAATGGCAGTGGCGCTGATGCCATTCTCGAGCCTGACCTCGACCTCCACAGTCGGGTTCCCCCGGGAATCGAGAACCTCCTGTGCGGTTACTTTTGAAATTTTCATACTTGAAAGACTTTGTTTATTTGTGTTGAAATATGCTTAACTTTCTTAAATTCAATTATTTGGATGTTGGTTGCATCCTGAATGCAAATATAGTTAATAATGCTCAGATCGTGTACCTTTAACCCACTGCGTTAAACCTGCAATGATGAGACTTTTTACGGGAATGCCCCTGCCGGCCGGGTTCCAGCAGTTGGCAATGAATCTGGCTGGCCATCACCCCCCTGTTAATGGCCTGAGATGGACCCGCAGGGAGAACCTGCACGTGACCTCCTATTTCATTGGAGAAACTGCGGCGGGTGATTTGGAGGGATTGAAAGGAAAAATAGGGACCGTAGCCAGAAGATCGGAACCCATCGGGCTGGTTCTCGACCGGATTTCGTTGTGGCCTGTCCGCAAGCCCTATATGATTTGGGCTGTGTTTAAGGAGAATGGCCTTTTTACCAGGCTGAACCGGATGCTTGAACAGGAATTGTCGGGAACTCAGGACAATGGCCCGGTCATTCCCCACGTCACGCTTGCCCGTTTTAAAGACTATGCCGATATGAGCCACCTGAATCTGTCAGCGGTCGAATTCTCCGGCAGGCTGACCGTTGATCACATCATCCTGTTTGAATCGAAACTCTCGCCTCAAGGGCCTTCCTACCATCCGCTGGTCAGGTTTCCTTTGGGGATTTACCCTCCTCATCCCGAAAGCCTGGAGTCCAGATGACCTCCCCCACCCCGGTGTCGAAAGCGGTTTTCCGTGCCAGGACAAACAGGTAGTCGGACAGCCGGTTAATGTATTTAATGAGGAGCGGATCACTCTGGATATCAGCCGACAGGCTGACCATCAACCGTTCGGCGCGGCGGCACACCGTCCTGGCCACGTGGCAGTAGGCGACGGCCGCATTGCCTCCAGGAATGATGAAGTTCCGCAGTGGTGGCATCTGGTCGAGCATCCGGTCCATTGCCTGCTCCAGGTCGAGGATATCCTCTTCCAGAATGGTGGGCAGGTTCTCGAGAAAAACCGGGTCATCCACGGCCAACGTGGAGGAGATGACAAAAACGCGATTCTGGATTGCCCTGACCCGGCCCTTCTCCGATTGATCAAGCAGTGCCGATTCCACGAGGCCGAGGAACGCGTTTAACTCATCAATGGTGCCATATGCTTCGAGCCGGGGATGGTCTTTCCTTACCCTTGACCCACTGGCCAGGGAGGTATCCCCGCTATCTCCCGTTTTGGTGTATACTCTCATCGTGTTTCAAATCTATCAGGACGCTTCAGGCGGGTTTTTGTTCACGGTTGATCAGGACAGGCCGCCCTTTTTTTGACTTCAGGACCTTGCAGATAATTTGATCTGGCTTATAATCAGCATCTTCGATTTGCCAGGGTTCAGGCTTGACCTTTACCAGATTTCCATACAGATCCTCCACCAATAGGACGGCCTCAACCCTGCCAAAAAGATCCACTTTCTTCTCGAGACGGACGAAACGGAAAGGGTACTCTTCACCGGGTTTGTAATAGGGATGCAGCGGTTCGATAATACACTCACCGGTCGGGCTGTACTTGACCACCAGGGCTTTCACTTCCTGATTCATCCTGAATCCATAGTCCTTGTAATAATCGACCGGCAACCGGTGATAATTGCCGAGGAAATCCTTGACAATATAGAACTCCTTGTCCTCGAAGGTTTTAATGTCGGTAACCCTGAACAGATACTCCTGTCCGGTCTTCAGGGCACTGAACCTGCTGGTGAAGGCAGGTAGCGAAAGTTGCAACTCGGCCTTGCGGATCCGTTCGACCCGGCAGGCCAGGTGGCTGTATCCCGGCTCGATTCCCTCGATGCTATCAACCGGGCAAGGCCACTCCAAGCCGTGGAGGTCTCTTACCCAGGCAATTAGCTGGGAGGCCCCCATAAACGTCTCCTGCTCCGAAATACGCAGGACGAGGAAATCATATCGCTCCCCGATCTTGTAATAAGGATGGTCGGGTTCAAGAAAGATTTTGCCGGAACAGTTGATCTTATCTACCGTACACGTGATCGACTGCCCAACCTTCAGGTTATAAAGCGCGTAATCCTGTTCGGGCAACAGGTGCTTCTTCTGGTCGGGCCCAACGAGGATAAAATTGATTTCGTCCGTCCCCGGAAGGGCCAGCTTATTGGCAATCAAGAAAGGCAATCGCTGCCCCTCCTTATATTGAAAACCAGACGTCATAACTCTGTTTAAAATCCCCTATTATTACAAAGATGCAAAATTGTTGTCTCCGATAGGTTTTGACTCAGATTAAATAGGCTTAATTTGCAAGCAAAAAAGTAGCCTGATTAAAAAAGGGATGAAAGATGGTTGCCAGTAGCCTGATTGACAGCACCGATAAGAAAATCATTCGTTTGCTATCCGAGAAAGGGAGGATCTCCTTTCTCGAAATAGCCCGGTCTTGCGGAATGTCGGGCGCCGCCATCCATCAGCGGGTGGCGAAACTGGAGAGTCTCGGAATCATATCGGGTTACGGAGTCCGGCTTTCGCCGGAAAAGCTGGGGTACACCACGTGTGCATTTGTGGGGGTTTTTTTGGAGAAAGCCAACCTTTACCATTCTGTTTCAAAAGAGCTGGAAAAGATTGATGAGATTGTCGAATACCACTATACCACTGGCAATTATGCCATTTTTCTGAAGATGTACTGCCGGAACAACCAACATCTGATGGAGGTGCTGAATGGCCAGATTCAGAAGATCCCGGGTGTGTCCAGCACGGAGACGTTTATCAGCCTTGAGGAGGGAATTCAGAGGGGGCTGATGCCCTAGGATTACTCCTCGGGAAAATCGAAAGAGATGCCGCGGATGCGGTAATCATCCTCCTCATCAAAAAACAGGCGAAGGAAATAATCACAGTTCTCCTTTCTGGAGAACAGTTCGAAATCCATTACCCGGTTGTCAGTCACCCGTAACTGTCTGATGGTTACGGCTCCGGATTTCTTCTGGAGGTCGGTAACGATGCTCAGGATGTAATCCTTGGAGTACTTGTTTACAAAATGCCTGGCAAATTCGTGGTCGATCAGGTCGATCCACTCTTCCTTGGTCCCCTTTTCAAGGTTGAGGAGGAATCGTCCGGCCAGTTGACCCAGGCGGTTGTTCGGAAGTGAATCGTGGCAAACCGTTTTTTTGCCCTGAACCTGCGGGCGGTACCCCTCCCTGAAGATGCACTTGGCAATTTCATAACTCATACTGGGATTGCCCATCCTGAAACGGTTGGAAAGCAGGATGATGGTGACATCGTCATCCACGTACCTCAGGAAATCCGCGAAAAACTTGCCATCCCAGCCATAATGTGCGATCACGTTGGTGTTCCTGGCGGATTTGATCACCATCCAACCATAAGCCGTTGAGCGGTTAGGATCCATCGGATCGGTAAAATAGGGGTTATAGAGCCGGGCCTTGACTTCAGGGGGCAAGATGTCATCCTTTAAAAGGGCTTCGTGCCAGGCATACAGGTCGGTGGCGGTACTGAGCATCCCTACGCTGGCCATCTGGTTCCACGAGGGCCCCTCTTCAATCCATCCCGATTCGATCGGTTTGCCCCAGTTTCGGCAGTGGCGGTAACCGTTGGCCATATTGGCCTGCGACCAATCCGGCACCCTATAACCAGTCAGCCGCAGCCCGGCTGGTTTGAACAGGTTCTTTTCCAGGAATTTCTCATATTTCATCCCGGACACCTCCTCGATG
>JAWOHI010000351.1:0-5117 GCA_046485255.1 Bacteroidales bacterium | reverse complement strand
TAAACGGATAGGTATTCGGACTCGATTGAGCCGCCCCGTCGAGGTGATACTGGACCCTCTGACCGCCGGTCTGCACCGATAGCCCGGCAACCCGGTGATTCCAGGAGCCTGTCTCGGTGAATCCTCTCATACTGAAGCGGTTGCTCCAGTCAGCCCGGTTTTCCAGATTGATGGCTCCGCCGAATGTGCCGTTCCCAAACAGGGCCCCCGCGGCGCCGCTCACCACCTCCACGCGGCCCGTCATCCCGCCAGGCACCAGGCCGAGGTCCATCATCCCGGTGGTCGGACTGTTCAGGGGTATTCCGTTCCAGTTGATCTGTGTATGCGCTGGTGCCGTGCCCCGCAGCCGGATCGAGCTCAACGATCCGTGACCTCCGTACCGCGTGATGTTCAGGTTGGTCTGACCCGTGAGCAAGTCGGTCAGGTCGCTGCCCGGATGCCTCGCCAGTACTGCTGAGTCAACGACAAATAATTGGTGGTTAGTGGAATAGAGGGATTTCTTTGATCCGGTGATGCTGATCTCCTGCAGGGATATGGTGATCTCCTGGGCCTTAACCCGTGCCCCCAGACTCGTGGCCAGGGCAAAGAAGAGAACGGTTTTGGTTGAAATACAGGATAATCTGCTCATAGCTCCTTTCGGTTTATTCCGAACCTACTGGTTTATGTTAGCGATGGCAGGTCTTCTGACTCACTCCCTGTGACTGGCGCCTTCCCATTCCCTTTGGAACAGTGGCGGGTTGCCAGCACAGTTACCGGAGATTACAGCAGCGGAAACTGTCCGGGATTTTCACCCGGTTCCCTTTTGTTGCCCGGCCTGACCAGGCCTGACAAACCATTGCGTTACAAAAATAGCTCTTTTTTGTTTGGCGGAATGCCTGATTATGGCAAATCTCATCTATTTTTAAACATATGAAAGCAGTACCCCCGGATGAGATCAGGCAGCGGGTCGAGCAGATCAGAAATGATTTGAACACACACAATTACAGGTATTATGTGTTGAATGATCCGCTCATCTCCGATTATGAATATGACCAACTTTTGAACCAGCTCCTCGACCTTGAGAATCGCTTTCCGGAGCTGGCCGACCCCCTTTCGCCTACCGCCAGGATCGGTGACGACCGCAACCAGGAGTTCATCCAGCGGGACCACCGCGTGCCGATGCGCTCCCTGGGGAATACCTACAGCCGGGAGGAGGTGATGGATTTCGACGACCGGGTGCGAAAAGCGGTTGGCAATGAGGTGGAGTACTTCTGCGAATTGAAATACGACGGGGCTGCCATCAACCTGACCTATGAGCAAGGCCGGATGGTCAGTGCCGTGACGCGAGGTGACGGCTCCCGTGGTGACGATGTGACAGCCAATATCCTGACCATCAGGAGTATTCCTTTGAAAGTCCAAGGGACAGGTTGGCCTGATTTCTTTGAAATTCGTGGGGAGGTCCTGCTCACCAGCAAAGTTTTCGAACAATTGAACAGGGAGCGGCTGGAGGCTGGCGATCCGCTGTTTGCCAACCCAAGAAACGCAGCGGCCGGGACACTTAAGATTCAGAATTCCAGGCAGGTAGCTAAAAGGAGGCTCGACTGCTTCCTGTATGCCCTCGCGGGCAATGACCTGCCGTCGGATAAGCACGGGGAGAACCTGGAGGCGGCCAGAAGCTGGGGATTCAAGATACCTGCCTACTCCAGGGTGTGCCATTCGATCGATGAGGTGTTTGCCTTTATCGATCACTGGGAAAAAGAGCGGAAAAACCTCCCTTTCGAGACCGACGGCGCAGTGGTCAAGGTCAACTCGCTGGCGCAGCAAGAGCTGCTCGGCCACACAGCCAAATCGCCCCGGTGGGCCATCGCATACAAATATCCCCCCGACCGTGCCGAGACCAGGCTTCTTACGGTAGATTACCAGGTGGGCCGAACGGGCGCAGTTACCCCGGTTGCCAACCTTGAACCGGTCTTCCTGGCCGGCACGACAGTGAAGCGGGCTTCGGTTCACAACGAGGATCAGGTGAGGATCCTCGACCTGCACCTCGGTGACGCGGTTTACATCGAAAAGGGCGGCGAGATCATCCCGAAAATCACCGGGGTGAACATTGAAAAGAGGCCGCCTCAGGCCTTGCCGGTAGTCTTTCCGGTGGCGTGTCCCGAATGTGGGACCCCATTGACAAAGGATCCCGGCGAGGCACGCCATTATTGCCCGAACGAGGATGAGTGCCCGCCCCAGATCAAGGGGAGGATCGAACACTTCATCAGCCGCCGTGCGATGAACATCGAAGGCCTTGGGGAGGAGACCGTCGACCTTCTCTACCGGGAGGGGCTGGTCAGGGATGCAGCCGACCTGTATGATCTTCAGGCATCCCAACTGGCTGCCCTGGAGCGGCTGGCCGACAAGTCGGCCAACAATATCATCGAATCGATCGGCGCGTCCAGGGCGGTTCCTTTTGAGCGGGTCCTGTTCGCATTGGGGATCCGGCACGTCGGGGAGACGGTCGCCCGCAAGATCGCCTCCTCCATTGAATCGATCGACCGGTTGATGAGTGCCAGCCGGGAGGAGCTGATTGAAGTCGAGGAGGTGGGTGAAAAGATTGCCGCAAGCATCATCGATTTTGTTTCCAGGGATAAAAACCAGTTACTGATCGAACGACTGAGGGGCGCCGGACTGCAGATGAAGGGCGTGCGGCGGCCCGGTGCACCAGTCGGTGGCGTCCTGAGCGGCAAGACCATCGTGGTTTCCGGCGTTTTCAGAAATTACGGCCGGGAGCAGCTCAAAGCCCTGATCGAAAGCAAGGGCGGCAAGAATGCCGGGTCGCTCTCTGCTAAGACCACCTGGCTGCTAGCCGGCGAGAATGCCGGTCCTGAAAAGCTTAAGAAAGCAAATGAACTGAACATCAAGGTTTTGTCGGAGGATGAATTTGTCCGACTGATTGGCGCGATTAGCGAACCGACCCTGTTTTAACCTTTGTCCAACCCATACGTTTACCTTTTTTGCTAAGTTTGCAGGAGATGATTCAAAATTTCTTACGCCGGTTAATGACTCCCGGGCTGATCCGCTCCTATCGCCATCACCGGGGCGATAAGGCCTTCATCCCGCTGAGGGAGGCGATCAACATCGGCATAATGGCCGATCTGCGCAACCCCGACCACGTCAAGCCGGTGACCCAGTTTGCCCGCACGCTTCACCGGGTCGACCGAAAATGTCACATCTTCTTCATCATTCCCGAGAAGCGCAAGGAACTGAACGTGTTTGAATACGAAAAGCACTTCCCCGGCTCACCGGTTGAACTCGTGTGCCCTGAGGAGTTGAACTGCCTGAAGGTTCCCCGCAAGCTGCTGATCACCCCGTTCGCCAGCCACCATTTCGACATCCTTTTTTACCTGGAAACGGCCCCAAATTTTACCCTGGAGTATGTCCTGCTCCAAACTAAGGCTAAAATGACCGCCGGGGCAGCCGGACTGTGTTCAAACGTGCTGGACTTCGAGATTGAGATGAACGAAAGCCAGGATTTGAACTATTTATCGGAGAACCTGCTGAAGTATTTGCAACTGATCAACACCAGGCAGGAAAAACAGGCCCCGCCGCAAATCCATAAATTATTCTAACCGATGACTATCAATAAGTTTCGAGGGACCGGCGTGGCGTTGGTCACTCCGTTCCGGGCTAATGGCTCCATTGACTTTCCAGCCCTGAAGCGTGTTGTTGAGCATATTGTTTCCGGCGGCGCCGATTTCCTGGTCGCGCTCGGAACCACGGCCGAAACGCCAACATTGTCATCCGACGAGAAAAAATCGGTGGTGGAGACCATCCTGGAAGTCAATGGCGGACGTCTCCCGGTGGTTTTGGGAGTGGGTGGCAACGACACCGCCGCTCTGCTCAGGCAGCTGAGTGTTTTGCCCGACGCCGGCATCGACGCCATCCTTTCGGTGGCTCCCTATTACAACAAGCCCAACCAGGCCGGGCTTTTCCGCCATTTTGAGGCTGTTGCCGGGCAAAGCCCGCTACCGGTCATCATTTATAACGTTCCCAGCCGGACCGGTTCGAACATTTCCGCCGAAACCACCCTGAAGCTGGCTTTTGAGTTTCCGAACATCATCGCCACCAAGGAGGCCAGTGGCAATTTCGATCAGATCAGTGCGATCCTGAAAGGAAGGCCCGAAGGGTTCCTTGTGCTTTCGGGGGATGATTCATTGACCCTTCCGCTGATGTCGCTGGGAGTTGACGGGGTGATCTCCGTGATTGCCAATCTGTTGCCCGAAAAGATGAGTCGGATGGTGGCCCTGATGAACCAGCACGATCTGGCTGGGGCACGCAGGCTCCATTTCGAGTTACTGGATTTGATGAACCTCATTTTCAAGGAAGGCAGCCCGGCCGGCATCAAGTCGGCACTCCGATGCCAGGGACTCGCCGAGCCTTGGGTGCGCCTTCCGCTCGTCTCCGTTTCCGACCAGTTGGACCAGGAGATCCGGTCGGCCCTGGAGCTGGTCTGACCCTTAACCCGGTACTTTGTTGTCTCAGGCGTTTCCCTGCAGCTCCGGCCGGCCGTGGCAGGATTTGTATTTCTTGCCGCTGCCACACGGGCAAGGGTCGTTCCGCCCGATCTTCTTCTCCACCCTCACAGGTTGAACCGCCCGCTGTTGAGGCGGACCACCGGGCGTAGTGGCTGTCCCTTTTGAATAGGACGGCATATCGGTCTTGGAGGTCTGGAACTTGCTCATATCGAGCTTCTGGCGTGCCTGGGCCTCCCGCACCTGCTCGGGTTGCTGGATGGGGATCTGGCCTTTCATCAGCATCGAAATGACCTCCTTGTTCACCTTCTCGATCATAATCTTGAAGAGGTCGAACGATTCCAATTTGTAGATCAGCAGGGGATCCTTCTGCTCGTAGGAGGCGTTCTGGACCGACTGTTTCAGGTCGTCCATCTCACGCAGGTGCTCCTTCCAGGCCTCGTCGCTGGTTGCCAGGACGACCGACTTTTCAAAACAGCGGATCAGCTCGCGGTTCTGCGTTTCATAAGATTTCCTGAGGTTGGCGCTGATATGGATGGTCTTCTGGCCATCGGTGATCGGCACCAGGATATTTTCATACTGATGGGAAGCCCGCTCGAACACATCCTTGATGACCGGCCA
>JAWOHI010000282.1:0-3158 GCA_046485255.1 Bacteroidales bacterium | reverse complement strand
TACCGGCATCAGCACCGGCGCGCTGATTGCACCTTTCGCCTTCCTCGGGCCGGATTACGACGCGACGCTGAAGAAGCTCTATACCACGATCTCCCCGAAAGACGTCATCGCGCCGCGCAATTTCATCTCCGGTGTCTTGAGCGACGCCATGGCGGACAATGCACCACTGATGAACCTGACGCGCAAAACTGTCAATGAGGCATTGCTTAAAAAGATCGCTGCGGAATACGCGAAAGGCCGCTTTCTCTTGATCGCCACTGCCGATCTCGATGCGCGCCGCCCGATCATCTGGGACATGGGGAAAGTCGCGAGCTACGGAAGCCCTAAGGCTTTGGATCTGTTTGTTAAAATCATGATCGCATCCGCATCGATTCCAGGCGGTTTTCCGCCGGCCATGATTGATGTGGAAGTGGCCAGCCTGGGCTTCAATCGGCCAGCCAAGACTCGATTTGAGTTGGGTGCCGACGTTACCGGAAAAACGCCAGTGAATCTTGTCGGCTTCAGCCGTGCTCATTCCCAGATACTTTTCAAGTGATTTCCATTCGTCATCAGCGGGCAAATGCCAACCATCAGGACACACTTCCATTGCAGCAGCCCAGTTGTACAACACCCCATAGGTGGAATAATTGGGATGCTTAATGGCATCCTTCCATTTCTTGCCATTATAACCGTGGATAAAATACGCCTTGCCAGCGTTATCCCTTGGAAAACCCATCGTGTCCAGGTAAGCCAGGTTTTCCAGCATCCAGGTCTGGTCCCCGATCTGGCCGATCAGGTAACGGTTGCTATCCCTGGTGTCCGTGAAAAACGGCTCTGAAACGTAAAGGTCCAAAGTCATCGGAATGTCAAAGGTTACCGGTCTTCGCGTGATTCGCACCTCTTCGGCAAAGGGATCAAACCCATCTTTCCCCGCGGTTAAGGCGTAATTGCCGGGTTCAATATCAGTGAGCTGATAGCTGCCGTCTGCCGACGAAGTGGTTGTTTGCCCACTGACCTCAACGGTAGCATCGGCGACCGGAATGGTGGTGCCCTTGATATGGACCAGCCCCGAGATGGTGCCTGTTGGCTGGGTGTCGCTACAGGCGCTGAATGTCAGGAAGATGATTGATGGCAGAAACAGAATCCTGCAACCGTGATTGTGTTTTTCAAAAGCCATTTATGGATGGGTTATTTGAAGTGATAAAACAGGTCAGCCGGCACCGGGGCAAATCCTTCGCCATCACGGTTCCACTGCAGTTCCAGGGTATTGCCGCCGCTGCGTTCGAAGAAGCTGATGCGCACCGGATGGAGCCCCTTGCCCAGCGCCAGGGTGCCCTCCTTGGCCGTTGCCCCGTGTAAACCGTCGTGGTCGATGGCCACCTTCTCATTGACAATCAGGCGGCTGCCATCGTCGGAGATGAGGCGAAACCGATAAATGCCACCTTCCGGTATCCGGATGAATCCCTGGTAGTCGAGGGCGAAGTTCTCATCAGCCGGGTTGCGCGCCAGGCTGAAATCGGTGGACACCCCTTTGATCTTGGGTTGTAAACCATTGAAATCAGGAATCTTATCCCAAATGCCCTCATAAAGGTAATGGAGCAGGCCGGGCTTCACCTGGGCCAGCTCCCGTCCCGGTGCCGGTTCGACCTGTGCAAGCGTCCGGACGCTCACCGGCGATACCGGCTCCCCATTGAGGAAACAGGCCGCCTTGATGGTGCTGGTGCTATTGATCTCTAAAGGATCCCGGTAGAGGGGCGATGACGCGGAAGGATCCGACCCGTCCAAGGTGTAACGCAACTCGGAAACGGCCTCCCCCCTGGTGAGCGTGATCGTGGCGGTACCGGTGAAAATATCGGCAAAAGACTGTATGCCGGGAGCCTCAAAAACCACCGGACTCCCCTCGATGTCGAGCACGATCACCGAATTATCCTTGTCGGGGGCTGTCTCTCCTACGGAAATGACCAGCGCATCGCGCTGCCGCTCCACGGTAAGCTCCTCCTGACTGGGATCGGCCAGGGCATAGGCCCGGATCGGCTTGCTGCCGAACCCGTTGATTACCAGCCGGCCATCGGCCGGCCAGTCAAAGACGTGCAGGTAGAGCCGCGTGCTTTCGGTCATAGGCTTCTGGGTGCAGCGGCCCCACTCGAGACTTTTAAATGGGCTTGCTGCCGTACCGTAGATCGATTCCCCATTGATGCTCATCCATTTGCCGATGCTCTTCAACCGTTCGATGCTCTCGGCCGGGAAGGTGCCGTCCGCCTTGGGGCCGATATTCAGCAGATAGTTGCCCCCCTTGGAGGCGATGTCGGCCAGCATCCGGATCATCTCCCGGGTCGATTTGAAGTTCTTGTCGTTCTTGTTGTATCCCCAATGGTCGTTCATCGTCATACAGGTCTCCCAGTCGTATCCGGGAACCCCTGTTGCCGGTATCTGCTGCTCGGGGGTTCCGAAGTCGCCGCCGAACTGACCGGCACCGGTCATCCCTTCCATACCGGAACGGCCCACGCCAACCCGGTTGTTGATGATGATCGAAGGCTGCAAGCTCCTGACATACTGATAGATCTCGGTGCCAAACTCCTCGGTCCAGGTGCTCTCCCATTCGCCGTCGAACCAGAGAACGCCGATCTTTCCATAGCGAGTCAGCAGTTCCTTGAGCTGGGCCTTCATATAATCGACGTAATTCCTGAAATCAGCTCCTTCGGCACTCCGGTCAGTCTCCCAGTCCCTCCTGGGCAGGTAATCCGGATGGTGCCAGTCCATAATGGAATGATAAAAGCAAAGCACGATCCCCTCCTTTTTGCAGGCATCCGCCAGCTCCTTGAGGATGTCGCGCCTGAACGGGGTGGCCATCACGTCGAAGGTGGTCTGTTTGGAGTTCCAGAGCCCAAATCCGTCGTGATGCTTGGAGGTGATCACGATGTATTTCATTCCGGCTTCCTTGGCCATCTTAACCCATTCTCCGGCGTTGTAGCGCACGGGATTGAACTGGTCGGTGAACCGGTTGTACTCCTCGAGCGGAATTTGCGCCGTGGTCCGGATCCACTCGCCGTGGCCCTTTGCTTCGCCCCATTCACCCGCCGGAACCGCGTAGAGCCCCCAGTGGATGAACATCCCGAACCGGGCATCGCGCCACCACTCCATTCGGTTATCCCGCTCTTCCGTGGTCTCGTTCAGGTAAT
>JAWOHI010000192.1:0-5232 GCA_046485255.1 Bacteroidales bacterium | reverse complement strand
AACCGCAGAAATCTGTGGGTCACGACCAACCAGGGTTTGACGATGATCGACCAGAACCGGAAGACCATCCGGAGCTACAACCTGAGCGACGGCCTGATCAATTACGAATATTCCGACGGGGCTTCCTGGTATGATCCCGAAACCAGCCGGCTCCTGGTTGGAGGGACTGTGGGGGTGGACATTATCAGGACCGAGGATCTGCAGTTCTCATCCTACTTCCCCCCGTTAGCCATCAATCAGCTCTATGTTGGAAATGTTCCTGTCGAGCCCGGCGACAAGAGCCTTTTTGAGGGCAGCATTAATAACCAGACCAGCCTCCGGCTGAAATTCAGCCAGAACACCTTCGCGCTGGACGTGGTGCCTTTGGCTTACTGGGGACAGGAGCGGTTCAGGATCGCCCACCGGCTGACAGGGCTGGATACTGATTGGGTGATCAACCCGCCCGGACTGATGATCAGTTTCTCCGACCTGAAACCGGGTGCCTACACCCTGGATATCAGGGTAAGTGATGAGAACGGAACCTGGTCTGGGAAGTCCAGGCAATTGGAGATCACCATCCTGAAACCCGTCTGGCTGACTAGCTGGGCCATTCTGGGTTATGTCCTGCTCGTTCTGGGAGCCCAACTGATCATTCTGGCCACCTACCGGAGGCGGGAAGCCAGGCGGAAAGAGGCCGCCCTCCAGGAGTTCAAGAAACAGAAGGAGGAGGAACTCCAGAGTTACAAACTCGAATTTTTCACCCAGCTGGCCCACGAGTTCCGGACCCCACTCACCCTGATCACCGCTCATACCCACGCCCTGCTGGAGGAAGGAGGAGGATTCTCCCGCAATAAGCAACGGTTGGTTAAGGTTCTGAATAACAGCATTAAGCTGCAAAAGTTAGTGCTTGAAATAATTCGCTTCCGCAAGCTGGAAAAGGGTAAGGAACCGCTATCCATTCGCTCGGAAAAGCCGGTCGGATTGATCCGTGACGTGATATCGGACCTGGACCTGCTGGCCCAGCAGCGGAATATCCGTTGCGAAATCGATGCTCCGGATCCCGAGATGATTTTTAATACTGATCCGGACAAGTTTCAGCGAATATTTACTAATCTGATATCCAATGCAATAAAATACAACCGCGAGAATGGATGGGTCAAGGCCTCCGTTTTCCGCGAGAATGGGAGTCTAGGTGTTGAAATTGAGGACAGTGGAGTAGGCATAAATCCGGAGCATACCGGCCGGGTTTTCGAACCGTTTGGGATCACCTCGGGACAAGGTAATTGGCCTGGGTTTCGCTCAACGGGACTCGGATTGGCGGTGACCCGGGGGTTGGTCGAGTTGCTTAATGGAACAATCACGTTCGAGAGCCGAACGAATGAGGGAACCCGCTTCGTGTGCCGCTTTCCGGAGCTCTCCCCTTCCGAACGCGGAATGCTGACCCTGGAACCGGAGGCTCCGGATGGGATTGAGCCATTAGAGGGGGTGTCAGAACCGGTTATTTCGGATAGCAGCGATCCGGACGCTAAGAAAGCCCTGGTGCTCCTGGTGGATGATGATCCGGAGATACTGGAAGTCCTGACCGAATTCCTCCGGGATGATTATTCCCTGATCACCGCCAGCAATGGGGTAGAGGCCTACGCCCGAATCTTGGCCGACAAGCCCGACCTGCTCGTATCCGACATCATGATGCCTGAGATGGATGGGATCGAGCTCTGTGCCAAGATCAGGGCCAATGTCGATACCAGTCACCTGCCCGTCATCCTGCTCACCGCCCGTGCCGAGACTGAAGACCGGATTGAAGGATTGAAGGCTGGTGCCGACTCCTACATCCCCAAACCCTTTCATCCGGAGCATTTGCGGGTCAGGTTGGCGCAATTGCTCAACCTCCGGATTGGGATATTGAAGCGCTTTGGCAAGCTGGATGACAATCCCGCCCTGATCAAGGAGATTCCCGATCCGTTCCTGGAGCGGCTGCTAAGGTTCATCGACGAGAACCTTGATGATGAGACCCTCTCTGCGGAAAAACTTTGCGACAGCCTGGCTATCAGCAAGTCGTCACTTTATAATAAGACGCGCTCCGTTTTGGGCAGCACCCCTCACGGCTTGATCAACCAGAGGAGGCTGCAGAAAGCTGCAACGCTGCTCCGTTCGACGATGCTGACCGTGAGCGAGATCATCGACCAGACCGGCTTCTCGAGCCGGACTTATTTCTACGACCTGTTCAATCAGACCTTCAACTGTTCACCGACCGATTACCGGAATTGCCCATAGGGAGGAGCCTGTAACGGTAGATTTGGAATGCGGCGTACAAGATTCGGAACGGGCCGGACAGGTTTTCCTGACTTTCGGGGGTAACTTTGAAAGAACGAAACCTGAAATAATGGACATTGCCAAGCGCTTTTTGCAAAATCCGCTGCTCCGGCCGGAGGATCTCAAGCCCGGGATCGAAGGGATGGAGATCGTATGCCTGCTGAATCCCGGTGTTTTTCGGTTTGAAAACAAGATATGGCTCCTGCTGCGGGTAGCCGAGCGGCCCAAGCAGGTGGAGGGCCGGATCAGCTTTCCGGTTTATAATTCCGATGGCCGAATCGAGGTGCTCAGTTTCGATAAGGATGATCCCGATCTGGATGCTTCTGATCCAAGGGTCATTAATTATAAGAAGAAAGATTACCTCACCACTCTTTCTTACCTCCGCCTGGTATGCAGTGAGGATGGTATCCGCTTCGCTGAGCCTGAGGGCTATCCTCCGATTTTCGGTCAGGGGCGACTGGAAAGCTTCGGGATCGAGGATTGCCGGGTCGCCACGATGGCCAATGAATTTGCCCTCTCGTTTACGGAGGTGTCGGAATTTGGGGTGGGGGTTGGGCTCATCCGTACCCGCGACTGGAAGGAGTATCGGCGGGAGGGGATGATCTTTTCCCCTCATAATAAGGATTGCGCCATCTTTGAAGAGCAGATTGACGGCCGGTATTATGCCCTCCACCGCCCCAGCAGTCCGGAATTGGGCGGTAATTACATCTGGCTTGCTGAGTCGCCCGATCTCATTCACTGGGGCAGGCATCAGTGCATCGCCACCTCCCGGCCGGGGATGTGGGATTCGGCGAGGGTTGGCGCCGGCGGCGCCCCGATTCGCACCCCGGAAGGCTGGCTCGAGATCTATCACGGTGCCAATTCCAATCACCGCTACTGTCTGGGAGCCCTGCTGCTCGACCTGAAAAATCCGGGCAAAGTGCTCGCCCGCAGTGCCGAACCGATAATGGAACCGATCGAGCCTTATGAACAGACCGGCTTTTTCGGCAACGTAGTCTTCACCAATGGCCATTTCGTCGTTGGCGATGATATCCATATGTATTACGGAGCCAGCGACGAAGTGATCTGCGGAGCCCGGCTCTCCATCAATGAAATTCTGTCCACCTTAAGGTAGTCAATCCCTTATGAAAGCCAAGCTGACATCGGAGTTCCGCTTCTTTATGTCGATGCCCCACAATATGCGGGTGCTGCTGATTACCAATATGCTCTATGCGCTGGTGTTGCCCGTGGTCGAGATCTTCATGGCCGCCTACATCATGCGTTCATTCGATGATACGAGCTTCGTGGCCATCTTCCAGCTCTCGATGTACACCGGCATCATCCTCACATCCTTAACAAATGGCTTCCTGCTGAAAAATTTCAAGGTGGCCCACCTGTACAGTTTCGGTATTCTCCTGAGCGGTATTTCAATGGTCGGGATGATGTTCGTCGATGATATCGGGCTGACGGGCCTGATCGTGGCAGGAACGCTCATCGGGGCGGCATCCGGCTTCTTCTGGACCAATCGTTATCTGATGGCCCTGAACACCACCAGGGACGACAACCGGAACTACTTTTTCGGACTGGAATCTTTCTTTTTTACCATTTCCAATATCGGTATCCCGCTGGCAATCGGGGCACTCCTCTATTCCATCGAGGGGCTCCGCTTGTTTGGACTGGTGCTGGACATCTATGCCGGGTATCGGGTGGTTACCCTGATCGTTCTGGCTATCACTATTTTAGCCTGTTTCTCCCTGTCCAGGGGAAAATTCGAGAATCCGGTCCAGAAGAGCTTCCTGTTCTTCCGGTTCGACCGGCTATGGAACAAGCAGATCTTGCTGGCCGCACTCAAGGGCCTCGTTCAGGGGTTCCTGGTGACCGCCCCGGCGATGCTTATTATGAAGTACGTGGGCAAGGAGGGCTCCCTGGGGCTGATCCAGGGGATCAGCGGCGGCCTGACCGCCATCCTGATTTACCTGCTTGGCCGGCTTACCAAACCGAAGCACAGGATTTTCGTCTTCGGCGTGGGCATCATCATCTTCCTGATCGGAACCATAGTCAACGGGATCGAACTTACGATGACCGGGGTGATGGTGTTCGTACTCTGCAAGGTCTTTTTCCAGCCCTTGCACGACCTGGCTTACTACCCAATCATGATGAAAGTGATTGATGTGGTGTCACATAAGGAGGGCCGCAACCAGTATGCCTATATCCTGAACCACGAGTTCGGGCTTTACGCAGGACGGGTGATCGGCCTGGGTATTTTTATCTTCCTGGCCCTCGGCGTATCGGAGACCTTTGCCTTGCGTTACGCCCTGATCATCGTAGCCCTGTTACAGGTGCTCTCCATCCCGCTGGCCAGGAACATTATGAAAGAATCTTATTCCGAATCGAAATGAAACGAACAGCAATCATAGCGACGCTCATCCTGCTGGTCCTGACGGCGGGCCTGAACTCCTGCCGGGAGATCACCTTTGAGCCGGTTGCCCAGACTGCGATTCCCCGGATCGAGCAGATGCCGGATATTCCGGAGCCGCTCCACATCATTGACTGGAAGATGAAGGCCGTGCAATTTGACAGCCTGGCTTTTAATTTCAATACCGATGCGCCTTACGGCCCGCTGATCTGGCTCGACAGCGCCCGGCGAAACATTGACCAGGTTACTTTTGGCCTTTTCACGGTCATCGGCGATGTGAGGCAGGGACCCGGCAACTACGGTGGGGAGTTCCACGAAGCCCTCACGACACTGAATGCCCTGGTCAGTGCCGGATTGATGGGCATTGATAAGACCAATCAACACGGATATGACTTCGTGAGGATGGCGCAGAACTATTTCAACAGCACCAATGGCTGGAACATCGTGATGAACAATACCAATCCCGATGTGGCGATGGCGGGTGGAGGGTATGGCCGCGACTGGTGGTATGATGTGTATCCCAACGTGTTGTATTACGGTGTGGC
>JAWOHI010000184.1:0-2850 GCA_046485255.1 Bacteroidales bacterium | reverse complement strand
ATGGCCAACACCTCGACCCTGGCCACCACCACCTGCTACCGGCATCAGGATGGCCGTTTCTGGGCCTGGGAGGGGATCGGCTGCTGTACGGGAACCTGCACCCACGTGTGGCACTACGCCCAGGCTATCGGCCGCCTGTTTCCGGAGATCGAACGGGATCAGCGGGAGCGGGTGGATTTCGGGCTGGCGCTGAAGGAGAACGGGGAGATCGGCTACCGGGCGCTGCTCAAGACCTCGATGGGGCCCGCCTTCGACGGCCAGTGCGGCCGAATCCTCGGGGCCTACCGCGAGCACCTGATGTCGGCCGACGATGCGTTCCTCCGGCGCAACTGGCCGGCCATCAAACGGGCCATCCAGTATATGATCGAGCGCGACGGCGACCTCGACGGGATCATCGAGGGATCGCAGCCGAACACCCTGGACGCCGACTGGTACGGGAAGATCAGCTTCATATCCTCCCTCTACCTCGCCGCCCTGCGCGCGGGCGAAGCGATGGCCCAGGAGCGGGGCGACCGCGAATTTGCCGGAAAATGTAACGCCATAGCGATGAAGGGTGCCCGGAATATTCTGGAACTATTTAACGGAGAGTTCTTTATCCAGCTGGAAGACCCGGCCCACAAGGATGTGATCGGGGTGGGGGCGGGGTGCTATATCGACCAGATCTTCGGCCAGACCTGGGCGCACTGGGTGAGCCTGGGGCACCTGTTCGACCGGGGCAGGCAACTGGCCGCCCTGCGGTCGCTCTACCGCTATAATTTCGTGCCCGACGTGGGGCCTTTCCGCCGCCACTTCACAGCAGGGCGCTGGTATGCAATGGCCGGAGATGGCGGACTGCTGATGTGCACCTGGCCCAAGGGCGGCAAGCGCGACAAGTGGGAGGACCAGTGGCAGTTTATGTATTTCAACGAGTGTATGAGCGGCTTCGAGTGGCAGGCCGCCGCCCATATGATCTACGAGGGGATCGACCAGCCCGACCTCCTGCAGAACGGGCTGGCCGTGAGCCGGGCCATCCACGACCGCTACAACGGGCGCCTGCGCAACCCGTACAACGAGATCGAGTGCTCCGACCACTACGCCCGGGCTATGGCCAGCTACGGCGTCTTCCAAGCCGTGACCGGCTTCTTCTGTCACGGACCCCAGGGGATCATCGGATTCGACCCGCGGCTGTCACCCGGGGATTTCAAGTGCGCCTTCGTGAGCCCCGAAGGGTGGGGCACCTGGTCGCAAAAGGCAGATAAGCATTTTGAAGCGCGACTGGAGGTGAAATATGGCCAACTGAGCCTCCAGGAGATCAACCTCCGGATACCCGCCGAATGGTCCCAACGCAAATTGGAGGTCACCATCAACGGCCAGCCGGTTCCCTACAAAATCCAGGGCGACCACAACGGACTGATGGCGATCCGCTTTGAGCGGACGGATGTGAGGGAGGTGGGGGTTAGGTATTAGGTTTCAGGTTTCAGGTATCAGGTTTCAGGTAGTCCATGCTGTCATTCCCGCGAAAGCGGGAATCCCTTGGCTCAGGATCAATGGAGGATCTTCCTTAGCATTTTCTCGTAGGCGGTGGCGTACTCCATCATGCCCAGGTCGGTCGGGTGGGTGCCGTCAACCATTGCGTCCCGGCAGAGGTTGATCTCGTCGCGGGTCAACAGGTAGAGGTTGGTTGTGCCTTCCTTGATCAACAGATTGTAAGCCTGAAGGTTGGCTTCGTTAGCCTCAAGGTAGCTGCGGCGCCTCTCGGGGATTATGGCGCCATCGGTATAGCCGGCGTGGTCAACCAGGAGGATTGGAGTATCAGGCCGGGTGGCGCGGAGCTGCCTGACCGCGGCCAGCGTCAGTTCCACTACTTTTTGCCGACTGTAAACATCAGGATTCGAAAGATTTGGAAGGCAATCGAGGATGTAAACCGATGCATCGAGGCGGCTCATTCGCTCAATCAAGGCGGGTTCCAGCCTGCCATTGCCGGAGAATCCGAGGTTGATCATGGGGAAATTGAGCTTTCGTCCCAGGATGGCGGTCCAGGCCATGCCGGGCCGTGATGCGCACGCTCCCTGCATGATGCTGGTTCCATAGGCGACGATCGGTTTTCCCGTCCGTATTGGTAGCGGGGTGATGAAGGAGGAGTCCGGGATGCCCACCTGCAGCCACTTGACACGGTTGTAAAGAGGCAGATAAAGGTGGTACTCCAATCCTTGCCGAACGTAATCCGGTCCGGGGTCGATCCCGTTGAAATCGTAACGGATGGTGTCGCCAAAGGAGTAGCGTCCGGTTGCCCAGAGCCATTGACCATCAGGACTTTTGGCATACAGGTCCACTCCGCTCACCCCGGTTGACGGCATATGGGGCATGTCGAGGGCACCTTCCACCTGATACCTGACGACGATGCGTGGGGCATTGCACCTGAACCGGATGATCACACCGGCCGAATGGTGCGAGAGATGCCAGACAGCCGGTCTTACCGCTTCCCTGGCATTCAGCGGTAGCCGGTCATAGGAACTCTCCAGTCCGGTGCCCCAGCCCTGTCCTTCAATAACCCGAATCTCACCCGTTGCCGGGTCCCACCAATTCAATTCGCTGCCAGCCTGGGCCATCAGAATGCCACCCGAAAGGATCCAGACGAACAGCAACAGAAGAGAACGGAATGTATTTTTCACCTGATCAGTTAGTTGACTGTTGACAATCCCAAAATCCATAAACAAAAATCCCAAATAAACTCCAAAATCAAACCTCCTGATACCTGACACCCGAAACATGATACCCGACACCCGATGCCAAGTATCAGCGAAACGACGTTGAACAAAAACTGTTTCTACACGGAGAAGAAGAATACCGTGAAAACGATGTCTTACGCTT